>CALRSN020000028.1:0-12095 GCA_943370865.1 Bordetella parapertussis | reverse complement strand
GGTCGAAAAAGAAAATTCTTTGGTCTATGCCTGGATCAAAACCCATTTCTGTGTTTGCTATTCCTTTCAGAATATTATTTACGTTAATGTCCTTAATAGGTAGTTTTCCAATTATAATTCTGACTTCATCTTTTTCTAAAACATCATTTCCACTTTCGTCTGTCGTGAAGAAGTGAATATTCACAGTTTCCAATTGATTGTAGAACTTCTTGAACCTATCGTCTGGAAATTGTTTGTGTAAATAGTCGTTTGAGGCGTTGAAAATATTTTCTCCTTGGTATTCATAAATTAGAATGAAAATTTCTTGTGTTGGATCTGTAAATGTTTCGTTGAAAATAGTCAAAGCCCTTTCCGTCGACTGATTTACTCTCTCAATTGTCCCATTGTCTTTACCCTCTCCAAGATCAAATCGAATATGAACTTGTCCACCAAGCGTATGTTCTGTGTCAATTTTGGAGAATGGATAAACTCTGTCAAAATATGATTGTAATTCTTGCCTTAACATTTTGTTCTTGTTCTGTCGGTCGTTTTAAAATAGCTTTGACGTGTGTATTGTCGAATACACAAACTGTTTCCAGCAGAGATTTCAAAAAATTGTCGCCCTGGCTTTCATTCTTTTGGGTTGGTTTATGCAAGATTTTTACAGGTAGAAAGGAGTTGCGACAATCAAACCGGCTATTGGTTATTTACAGCACTACTTTCTCCAGCTTGCTCAACCATTTTTCTTCAATCGTTGCTCCCAGTCCATTTGCCTCCGGCACTTTCACCACTCCATTTTTTGCATATACAATACCACCGGTCACCGGGTCTTCCCGGAGCATCAGGGCAGTGTCAAAATCAAAGTGTACAATAGCGGGGCTGCATAACGCAAAATGCGCAAAAGCGGTCATCGCCAGCCGGGATTCGATCATGGCACCAATCTGTAAATGCAAACCGGCTGCTTCGGCCATCCGTACTATTTTTAATCCTTTATAAATACCACCTGATTTGCCCAGCTTGATATTAAAATAATCACAGGCATCAATAGCAATCAGCCGGGCGGCATCATGGTCATCACCGCAACATTCATCGGCCATAATCGCAATGGGGCTTGCTTTCTTTACTTCGGGCAGGCGCATAAAATCCCAGCGGGGTATCGGTTCTTCGCAATGCTGTATATCAAAGGGAGCTAAAGCTTGTAAGGTGGTAATGGCTTCTTCCACCGTCCAGCCCTGGTTGGCATCAATACGCAAGGGTATCTCCGGTCCAACGGCTGCACGGATAGCTCTCATTCTTTCCACGTCGGTCTTCCCGTTCTTGCCGAGTTTTACTTTAATAGCGGGGTAACCCTGTGCCTGTATCTTCAGTGCATCGGCTACCATTTTATCAATATCTCCCACACTCACGGTATAATCGGTTACAATCACTTTCTCATTGCTGCCGCCAATGAATTGCCAGAGCGGCATGGCAGCATGTTGTGCCGCAATATCATATAGTGCCATATCAAAGGCACTCTTGACACTGCCATTGGCATAGATGATGGAGTCCATCAGCTGAATGCAGGCTTCAATATCCAATGGGTCTTTTCCTTTCAGTGCCTGTGCAAAATATTGTCCTACGATAAAACAGGTGTCCACACTTTCCCCATTGATAGGCATATAAGGGCTGCATTCACCAAAACCAATGATGCCTTCCTTCGTGATGATCTTTACCAATACATTTTCGGCACTGTCGTCTCTTCCGAGTGAAGTGATAAAGGGTTCAATTAAGGGGATGGATAGTTTGTACAACTCAACCTGGAGGATGGAAAGCTTGTTACTCATAGCCATCAAAAATAAGCATAAACAAAAGAGGAAGGGAAGCCGGGACAAATTTCAATCTTAATCAAACAGTATCCGCAGCCCGGCATTGAACATCCCCATCATCGGGGCATTCTTATTGACAAAAAGATACTTGCTGGGATAACTGCTGGCGGGTATCCAGGTTCTGCCTTCAGCATAGATATAGATACCGCCGCCCATCGGCACTTCCCAGCCCAGCCCGAGATCAAGTGTCAATCTTTTGAAATTCGCTTTGCCATTTCTGACGGGAACATAGTATACAGTCGTATCAATAGGTGCTGAATGTGCATTGATGACTCGGCCCAGCACCAGCCCGAAGCCGGCATAGCCGTAGATATTAAATCCTTCTTCCGTACTGCAACTTCCTTTCAGGTATTTTTTCCAGCCGGTGGATAGTTGTTTGAAGCGCATCTGGGCATTGTTAATATAGCCGATCTGTTGCGGAGCCGTAGCCGGCAGTTTTGCAGTCGCAATGAGCCGGTCACTGAACTGGCCGTCTGAATAATAAGAAGCCCAGAAATAGAGGCCGTCTTTGGGTGTAAAATTGAGTTGCCCCTGTATCGTTTGCCCGACAGCCCAGTACTGCTGCCCTTTTTTAAAATTCCGTTGGAAACTTACATCGGTGGCAAAGCTGAACAACGGAGTTTGCGCCAGCAATGCTGACCCGGTAAAAAGGATAACGCAAAGAAAAATAAATTGCCTGCAACAGTTCAATGGAATGGTTTAGAAAACGAATTTATCTTTTTATTTGACAATACCAATCATATTTGAATGGGGAATGAAACCAATATAGCGGGAATCTTCCGCACCATGACGGTTGTCACCCATAACAAAATAAAGTTTCTCTTTCAGTACTTGTTCACCTTCCCGGATACCGGGTATATTATGGTATAGTTTGTTGTTAAAACGTGTCACCATGATTTTTTCGCCGGGAGAAGGTATTTTCAGTGGCCCATAATTATCAACGGTCCAATGGCTGTTTTCATCGTTCCGGGTAAACATGGTATCATTATACGTATATGCTGCAATTTCTTTTTCTACACTGACCACAGCAGGTTTACGTTGCCTGTATTGAGCAACCTGCTCGGTGGTTAAGGCTGCTGTATAAACAATAGTATCACCAACCCGGTTTTTAATCTGTACAGGAAACAGGTCTCTTTCCGGGAGATCATCCAGGAAAGTAGTTGCTTTTATTTCATAGGGCATTAAAGCTTTTGGCGGAGACGGCACCTCTCTGTTATTTATAAATAAATTCCCGTTCTTTAGTTCTATCATATCCCCGGAAATGGCTACCAGACGATACAATCTTTTTTCCCAGTGCTGCGGCCATTGTCCATTTTCATCCGGGGGAGCCATATAATTATTACCGTAGTAATTGAACACAACAATATCATCCCGCTGAAACGAGGAAGAATTTTCAACAAGTATCTTGCTGTTTACCGGCAGGGTTTCTGCCATACTGCCTGAGGGAACTTTATAAACCCGGCTCTTGCAACCGCAGAGCAAGCAGGCAGAAAGGATAAAAACGGGGATAGGCTTCATTACTGGCATATACTAAAATAAAAAAGCGATGGCAAAATTCACCATCGCTTTGAAAGTATTTTATCCGAAACTTATTTCATCAGTTTTAATTCTTTGATGATATTGCTGCCGCCACCCAGTTTATCAATGCACCAGAGCACATAACGGATATCCACGCAGATGGTACGGTTCAGGTCTTTGTCAAAAGCCAGTTTATGGCTCAGGGCTTCGTAGTTACCATCGAAAGCCAGGCCGATCAGTTCACCCTTGTTATTGATAACAGGAGAACCGGAGTTGCCACCCGTGATATCATTGGTGGTGATGAAACCGATCACCAGGTCTTTGCGGGTCGGGTCCATATACTGGCCGAAATCTTTTTTCTTCAGCAATTCGATCTGGTTAGCGGGAAGATCGAATTCATAATCACCGGCTTTGTATTTTTCCAGCAAACCTTTGGAAGTGGTCACATAATCATAGAACACAGCATCTCTCGGGCGGTAGGATTTTACATTACCATAGCTGACCCGCATCGTAAACGTGGCATCCGGGTACATCATTTTGGCTTTTACCGGGTCCATTTCCATAATGCCTTTCAGGTAGATCCTTCCGAACTCGGCATTCTTCGCCGTGAACTGCTGGAACTTGGGCAGGTATTTGGAACTGTAGTTGGTATAGAAAGTACTGGCATAACCAAAAGCAGGATCTGACTGTAATGTGTTGGCATCAGGATTAGCGATGAAGGCATTCCAGCGGGCATCATCAAAAATGATGGTCTTGCTGAATACATCAGCGGCATATTTTTTATAGGTAGCCTCATCATTCAGCGGACCATAAGTATTTTTCAGGTTGCCATAAAAACCAACAGGATGCTGCTCTTTGTCCACGTCTTCATAAAACATACGGGTCACCGCAGCGAGTATATGTTCGTCTGATAATTTATTTTCAGCAGCCAGGAAGTTCTTACGCTGCTGGTTGGCGGCTTCGGCAGCTTTTTTAATATCAGCCTGCGTGGAGCCGGTTTTTACCAGGGCTGTTTCTAATTGTATCAGGGAAGAAGCAAAACCGATCAGTGGCGAACCGAAGATGCCTTCAATGATATACTGGCGGTGTTTGGCGAAAGGAGTCCATGCTTCATAAGCCTTGCCCCAATCAGCAAAAATGTTTTCATACTCTGGTTTTCCTTTGGCCCAGGCATTGAATTTCTCTTCGGCTTTTTTCTTCTGGCCGAATACATCGTATTTCAATAACTGTTTTGTTTCACCATCAAAGAATTTCCAGTAGTTGGCGATACCGGCATAGGAAGAAGCTAATTGCAATTTGATAGCGGGATCTTTTTTCATTTCCTCGAACATATACTTCAGCCGCATGTCACGCAGCTTCACCAGTGTCGGGTTATTGATATCGGTGGCGATCTTGATACCATAAGAACTTTCATACCGGTTGGTACCACCGGGATAACCCCAGATCATGGCAAAGTCACCGTCTTTTAATGGTTTTAATGAAACAGGTAAATACCATTTTGGTTTGAGTGGAATATTTGCTTCCGCATATTTAGCAGGTTTGCCTTCGGGATTTGCATATACACGGAACACAGAAAAATCACCGGTATGACGGGGCCATTCCCAGTTGTCGGTATCACCACCAAACTTGCCCACACTTTCGGGAGGAGTGCCCACCAAACGTATATCGGTGTAACGCTGGTACACGAATGCCAGGAACTGGTTGCCTTTGAACAAAGCACTTACTCTTGTTTCGATATTCTGTGTGGCATCACTCATGCGTTTATTGATATTGGCAAGTATAGCTCCCTGGCGTTGCACTCTTTCCGCACCGCTCAATCCTTTCAAGGAATCAAGTACGAGTGCCGTCACATCATCAATGCGCAGCAGGAACTGCACAGAAAGGGTGGTGGGAATTTCTTCTCCTTTATTTTTTGCATAAAAACCATTCTGCAGGTAGTTGTGATCAACGGAGCTTGCATTAGCGATGGCATCATACCCGCAGTGGTGATTGGTAAAGATCAAACCTTCTGCACTCACGATCTCACCGGTGCAACCGCCGCCAAAAATGATAATAGCATCTTTCAGCGAAGCTTTATTGATATGATATAACTGGTCTTTGGTCAGTTTCAACCCTTTTTTGACCATATCATTATATACCTGCTGGCCTAATAATAAGGGCAGCCACATACCTTCATCAGCGAAGGATTTAAAGAATAGTGACACGGATAGTACAATCGTCAGGAATAACTTCTTCATAACTGGAAATTTAGTGAGCAAATCTATTGAAAATTGGGCTGAGCCCCGTATGAGATTCGTCAAATGTTGTATTTTGAAACACTAAACCATTACTATGCGATCCCTGTCACGATTTCTTATCCCTGTTCTGTTATTCGTTGTTGTCTTAGCATCTTGTAGCAAAAAAGACAGTGGTACACCCACGCCGCCTCCGCCCGCCGTGCCGGGTTGTGCTGCCAATACAGCACCGGCCAACGGGACTTTTGTTACTGCAGGGCCGCTGACATTGAGCTGGACCGCAGTAACGGGTGCTGCCAGTTATGATATTTACCTGGGTGCTACTGCTGCTACCGCTTCACTGATCGCCAGTAATATATCCGGCACCAGTTATAATTATACCGTTCCTGTTTTTGCAGCCAGCCAGACTTTATACTGGTATGTGCAACCCAAAAATGCAAGCGGTGCAGCAACAGGTTGTACCACTTCAGTTACTTCATTTACCTGTGCGGTGATACAGGCACCTCCCTCTTTTGGATATTATGTAGTGGGTTATTTTCCTTCCTACCGTAACCCGGCTGATGTACCTGATATAAAATTCAGGATGACGAATGTAGTGATCTATGCTTTTTTTGGCGTCAATGCAACAGGAACGTTGACGGTGAACAGCCCGGCCACACTGGATGCAGTGATCCTGAAAGCAAGAGCCAATAATGCTAAAATATTTGTGGGTATCAATGACGGAAGCGGTGATGGTAAAACGAATTTTAAGAATATGGCGGCCACGGCAGCAGGTCGTAATACGTTTGTCAAAGATGTGATGGCCAAAGTGCGTCAGTATAATTTTGATGGTGTGGATATGGACTGGGAATTTCCCACAACTACTGATGGAACGGATGTAACATTTACTGCCCTGATGAAGGAATTATCAGATTCACTGCACCGGAATGCCAGGTATTATCTTTCAGCGGCAGTAACGGCCGGAAAGTATGCCGGCGGGATAAGAGATGCAATCAAAAATGAGATCTTCGCTTATACCGATTTCTTCAATATCATGGCGTATGATGATTTCAATACAACGGTGCCGTATCGTCACCACAGTGATTATGCATTGGCACAAACCTGTTTGAACTACTGGCTTACCACAAGAGGAATGCCTGCTTCCAAAGCTGTATTAGGATTACCTGCTTATGGCAGACCGAGTGGTATCACACAAACGAATACGGTACTGACTTATAAAACGATCTTATCACAAGGGGGCAATCCTTTGTATGATTCTGCCACCGTAACAGCCGGGGGATTCACCAACTACACTATTTATTATAACGGCCAATACACCGTAAAACGAAAAGCTAAACTGGCGAAGGATATTGCCAACGGCGTTATGCTATGGGAAAAATGGCAGGATGCAGTGGATGGCAACTCCTTACTCAAAGCCGCCTGTGATACTGTTGGAAGAGCTTACTGATGGTATTATGCTTCCCGGTGAACCTGTTTTGGTTTGCAATAAATGATTGGTGTCGCAATTATCGCCATCACAGCAGGGGAGTATATTAGTCCGGCAAACCGGGCACTGGTAATGGCCGTGTACATGAACCGGTTCATTGGTTTGGTTGCAGAAAAAACAATGTTGCTTCATAGTGGTCAGTATTTCCATTGTATCATCTTCTCACATTCCCTGGCGAAATTTTTATTGTTCAGCAGTTTATCGTTCATTAATCCCCGCTGAAAGCCCGAGATCACCCAGTTCATAGAAAACTTCTGTTTGTATTCCCCGCTGTAGAGATCAACATTGATATAGTGAGTGGTATCATTCTGGTTGATGGAAGAAAGAAAATTTTTCAAACGTTGATCATTGACCAACGTTTGAGTACCATAGGAACCCAATATCGTTTGTGCTGGCGACAACAGGTCATTTGTAAAAGGATTGATACGGCTGAGTTTACTATTCTTCATATCATTATTGGTGATATGCAATACAAAGAACTCCAGTTTGCCGGCATATTTCTTCAGCACTGAATCTGCTTTCAGCATATCGTTCATAGCGATCAGCATTTCATTCACCACACCGGCACCTGAATTATCAAAATAACCACCATCCACAAAATAATGTGATTCGGTCTCGCAACTGTCGCAGGGTTTATTATCAATACGGCCGGCGGGACTGAGATAAGGGAAGCTGGCTCCCAGTACCACGGCGGTACTCAGTTTCATGTCCTCATCATCTTTCGCTCCTTTATCCTTTAACAGGCTGAGCACATCTACTCTTTTATTGAAATAATTCTCTTTGACACTGATATTACTGATCACACCCGGGCTTCCGTCTTGCATCCGGGTGGTATTCACGCATAGTACAGGAAGTGAATAATCGGTATTGCCCCGCTGTGTCATAAAAGAGGAGAAGGGATCGGCAAAACTGTTGTATAAAAAACAATCCTTACCGGGAGCTTTTTCCAGTGAATATGCTAATGCTTCAGCACGGTCACGGGTATATTTCCTGAAAGCAGGAACCGTGTGCCGGAAAATATCACGGCCCAGCAAGCGGCTGAGTGTATAACTTAAAAAATCTGATTCCAGGTAACGGGTGGCCGCTTTCCAGTACCGTTGCTGTGATGTGTCTTTTGCAATAAGCCGTTCTTTATTACGCAGCAGGTTGAAAAAAGTGGCATTGCCCACGCTGCCGCCGGAAGCACCGGATAAACAAAAAAGATGATTGGCAAATTTTCCGCCGGTAGTATCCTGCAGTTTTGATAAAATAGACGCCACCCAATAACCCGAACGGGAAGCACCGCCATTGGCGATCACAAAATAAACAGGATATCTTTTTATCGTGGTGTCATCAAGGACGTTTTTTCTAACCGGGTTATTCACCCAGTTGGTGAAATACTCTTTCAGTGTTTGCCGTTCACTGAACCGGGAGTTCGTTTCTTTTTTTGGGGTTAGTTCCGTGAAATGCGGATCAACAAATTTGCCGAGTAATAAAGAGAAGATAAAAAAGAGCAGGTGAAAATTAAATCGGGCCAGCACAGAAACAGTGGCGATAATATTACCGATACCCAACAACACCCCAAAGGCTAAGAGTAAAAAAGGGAAACTGCCAATCAGGATGGATATACTCAACGAGTTAATGGTAATAATATATACTGCCACAGCAAAGAGGCTGACCCACTGAAACAGTTTGAAATACTGGCGGTCTTCTTTATGACTGATGATATATCTTAATTTTTTTATGACACCCGATCTTGATGAAACAAGGGGTTTATCTTCTGATTCACCGATCTCGTCGATCTGGTTAGCCATATCAATTTCTCTCCGGAGAATTAATAATAATACCAGCCCCACCTGCAGGCTTAGGAGGAAGATGATCAGTGTCCAGAAAGTTTTGATGAAAACAACAGAGAGGATAGATGCACCCAGTATGGCATAAGCGGTAAACCTTGTACTCCGCAAAAAGAAAAGCCATTTCTTTTTGGGCATATCCCGTTGCGCCAGGAACCATTCCCAGAAATAATAAATACCATAATACCAGGCATAGCTCAGGGCCAGTAAAACATAACATAGCCAGGTGGGCCATTCCGGGTAAGGAGAATTTTCTAATTGTAAAAAAGCCAGTAAGATGATCGTGATACAGGTAAAGGCAAGTACCCTCGGCGTTTGCACCAGGAATATTTTCCAGATCTCATGTTTGTCTGGGTCCTGGAAATCTTTGGCCCTTGCTACAATGCGGGTGCTGTACCAGGTAACGACAACCCAGAAGATGAGTGATAATATGAAACAGAAAAAAACGGGGGAGATAAGATGACCTTTATCTTCCAGCGCAATGATCATCAGGTCTTTTCCCTGGGTGACATGCCAGAAACAAAAATGTGCCAGTACTAAAAAAAGAATTGGCGGAAAAAATAACCAGATAGCCTGTACCATGTAGCGCCAGGTGGCCGCCAGCAATACATCCTTATGGTTCAGCAATTGTTTGGTTCGGTTCAGTAGTGCCATAGTGGGTATCGCTAAAATAGCATTCCCTTTTAAGATAGCAATACCGTGTGGCGGGTATTCCTGCTGTACAGGAGGAAGAATTTACTTCACTTCTTCATTCAGTACTTTCCACAACAGGTCTTTGAGTTCCAGCAATCCCTTATTGGTCATAGAAGAAATAAAGAGATGAGGCAAGTTAGCTGGTAATTCTTTTTCAATGGCAGCTTTCAGTTCCTCATCCAGCATATCGCTTTTACTGATAGCAATAATGAATTGTTTGTGGAGCAGGTCAGGATTATATTGTTCCAGTTCGTTGACCAGTATCTCAAATTCTTTTTTATGATCGGTACTGTCGGCCGGTATCAGAAATAACAACACCGCATTCCGTTCGATATGACGAAGGAAACGATGCCCCAATCCTTTTCCTTCCGCCGCACCTTCAATGATGCCGGGCAGGTCGGCGATGCAAAAACTTTTTCCGTCCCGGTATTCCACCATACCCAGGTTGGGAGTGATAGTGGTAAATGCATAATCAGCGATCTTGGGTTTGGCAGCGGTGATCACCGACAACAAAGTTGATTTACCTGCATTAGGAAAACCAACGAGTCCCACATCGGCCAGCACTTTTAATTCTAGTACTTTCCATCCTTCTTTACCGGGTAACCCGGGTTGTGCATGCTCAGGTGCCTGGTTGGTTGGAGTGGCAAAATGAGAATTTCCCAAACCGCCTTTACCGCCTTCGATCCAGATGACTTCCTGGCCATCTTCCAGTATTTCCACTTCCTGCTGGCCGGTTTCTTCATCCCGGGCAATGGTACCCAGCGGCACTTCAATGATGATGTCTTTACCAAAGCGGCCTGTTTTATTGTTGCTGCTACCGCCTTCCCCATCTTCTGCCAGTACATTCTTATAATAGCGGAGATGTAAAAGTGTCCAGAGATTTTTGTTGCCTTTCAGGATGATATGGGCACCACGGCCACCATCACCACCGTCAGGCCCGCCCATGGCGGTGAACTTGTTACGCATAAAATGCTTGCTGCCTGCTCCACCATGTCCGCTGCGGCAAAAGATCCTGATCTGGTCAACAAAATTGCTCTTCTCCAAAATTTTATATTTGCTGTGAATTGCAAATATATTCTTTCGTTCATCAACCTTTGGCTATGAAATATTTTCTCCTTTTACTGGCTGTTCCTGCATTATTAAGTGAAAACTGTGGCAAAAAGAAAAAGAGGGCCGCTTTCCCGGCCTGTGTTCAACAAAAAATTGATTCAATAGCCAAAGAACCCCGCTGGAATCCACCTGCTGAAGTGAATGAGTATAGCTATAAAGGGAAAAGAGTGTTCTTGTTCAGCAGCGACTGCTGTGATTTTTTTGATGTGCTGGTTGATGAAAGCTGTAACCCTGTTTGCGGTCCCCATGGCGGCATTACCGGCCGTGGAGATGGCAACTGCACTGATTTTGATAAAGAAGCCCAACATGTACAACTGATCTGGAAGGATAGCCGGGAAAAATAAAAACCCCGGTAGTTCCGGGGCTTTAGTATAAGGAAAAATGGTATGGTCTTATTGAACGATCAGTTTTTTGCTGTACACGGCCTTACTGTTCTTATCCAATATTTTCACCAGGTAAAAACCTTTGGCAGCTGATTCAGAAAGAGTGATCGCTTCAGTTTGATTTTTACCACCGACATTAATGATACGCTGCATCATTAATCTTCCCATCACATCAGTTAGCTGCACGGTATATTCACCCGCCTCCAGTTTATTGAATTGTAAAGAGAACCTGTTATTGATAACCGGGTTAGGATAGATCTGCACTAACCCGTTATCTGTTTCTTCAATGCGAGTGAAATCTTCCACCGGGTTTTGATTCCGTTGCCGGGTATCCAGGATATTACTGTTGGCCAGGTCAGAACTGCGCCATCCACCAGCTGTTTTATAAGGGGTGGCTGTCCAGCTGGCTGCATCTACGATATAATAACTGTTGGCATCAACAGCACTCCCGATCATTATTTTATTATCAGCCGTAACCGCTGCACCATTGCTGGTATAGTTGGCCGGTAAACCGCTGATGGTTCCTGCATGGGTGGCGATCTTTGTTTCAATATTTACTTTAAAAACATGATTACGGGCCGAGAAAATATAAAGATTGCCTTCGTTGTCTGCGATCATATCGCCACCAAAACTGCTGCAGGAGCTATGGATCGACATTCCTTTATTCGCAGGATCATCCACCACGCTTCCAAGATCAGTAATGGTTAGTTTTTTACCCGTGGTAAAACGAACCAGGTGTGCACCATCATTGGTCATCGCATAACCATTGCCATCATTGCCGATCGTCATCCGGGTAATGATATTTCCCTGGTCGGGAGATTTACGGGCCATACCGGTAAACTCTTGTGAAGTAACATAGAAAACTTTCATTGTCTTCAGGTCAATATAACGGAGCTGGTCAATGAACATCGGTGTGTACCAGATACGGTTGTTCTTTTTATCATAAGCCATCGCTGCCACACCGCTGCTGAAAGCAGGTCGCAGGTTGTAGCCCC
>CALRSN020000027.1:0-12236 GCA_943370865.1 Bordetella parapertussis | reverse complement strand
GTATTGATAATACCTACGATAATTTTTCAGGTTTTGGCGGAAATGGAATTGCGCCGTATGACAATGATGGTGATACAACACCAGACTATCTCGACCAGGATACAGATAACGATGGGGTAATAGACATCATAGAAGGGAATGATTTAAATTTTAATGGATCTCCGGATGATAATGTGACACTGACAGGTATTGATACCGATGATGACGGTCTGGATGACCGGTTTGACAATAATAACCTGAATGCAGAAGCAACATCTGCCTATATGGGTAATGGTGGTACCACTTCTGGTGATCCTACTCCCGGTTCGGTTACTACGGTGCAGCATACCGCCATCGCATCGGGCCTTGGCTGTCCTGTAGAAAGAGACTGGAGATGTATCTGGTATATCCTGAGTTGTGATATCATCAGCTTTAAGGCCGTCTTACAAGATCAGCTGGTAGTAATGGATTGGGAAACCCTTTGCAGGCAATCAGTTGATCACTTTGTGATCGAAAGAAGTACTGATGGGTCCTCTTTTAATGATGTTATAAGGATATTGGGAAGGGCTGTGATTAACGAAACCGAATTGTATTCTGCGAGTGATAATATAGCACTAATTCATACAGATAAGATCTATTACCGGCTGCGAACAATACTGACCAGCGGGAAAATAAGTAAAAGCAGTATCATCGTTATTCAGCCAGGCAAGAGTAGTATTATATCTATGCAAATAGTTCCTAACCCTGTCAAAGATCATGTACAGCTATTTATCAGCAGCAATCAATCCTGTACAACTGGCATAACTATTTATGATGGTAGTGGCAAGAAAATTTATCAGCAAAGGGAGAAGATATTACCCGGCAGCACAATGATTCAGTTAAGCCTGCCATTGGATATTTCTAATGGTATATATTATCTTTCTTTTGATTGTGGCGGGAAACTGCTAACCAGTAAATTCGTTGTATTTAAGTAAGCCGTAATTTTTTTAGCATCAGGTAGTACACTGCTCAATGACCGAGAATAGTTTATCCCTGTAATTATCACTTACCGGTAAGGTTTGATTACCAATCGTAACAGATTTCCGGGATACCGTATTGATTTTTCGGATAGGAACTATATAAGAACGATGTATCCGGGAGAATTCTGTTTCGTCAAAAAGATCCTCAAAGTATTTCAGGTTATGAAGAATAAGTAAAGGGCTGGTAGCAGTTTTGAGATACACTTTTGTATAGTCTTTGTAACCTTCAAGGTAAAGGATGTCGTCGTAGAAAAGTTTATGGAGTTTATGAGAGACGTTGATGAAAAAGTAATCTCTTTTTACCAGGCCTTTATTGTTCTTCAGTTCAGTGTATTCCTTTACCCGGTTACAGGCAGCAATGAATTTTTCAAAAGAAACCGGTTTGAGTAAATAGTCTATGGCCTTTAATTCAAATCCATCAATTGCAAACTCACTATAGGCAGTTGTAAAAATAACTTCCGGTTTATGTGCCAGGGAGCGAAAGAAATCAATGCCTGATATATCCGGCATTTTAATATCAAGGAACAGGAGATCCACCTGTTGAGATTCCAGCAGGGGTAAAGCCTGCAGGGGTTCTTCAAAACGGCCAGCAAGTTTTAAATAAGGGGTTTTGCGCACATGATCTTCCAGTAGCTGCAAAGCCAGTGGTTCATCATCGATGAGTAAGCAGTTAATCACTGTTTAAATTGATTTTGAGATTAACGATATGCAAGTGATCGTTGTGGACGATATCGAGCCAGTACTTTTCGGGATACAAAAGATCGAGCCTTCGAATTACATTCTTTAGTCCTAATCCACCGCCGGCAAAGCTATTTGTTTCAGTTACCGGGTTGCTGACCAGCAGTGTTAATGTTTTTTCAAAAATCTGCAACTGTATTTTGATAACAGAAGGATTCGTGTAGCTGATGCCGTGTTTAAAAGCATTTTCTACAAAAGTGATGAGAAGCAAAGGGGCAATCTGGTGGCCAGTTGCTTCACCTGTTACCTCATATTCAATTTTTACTTTCTGCGAAAGCCTTAGTTTTTGCAGATCAACATAGTTACTGAGATACTGAATATCTTTTGAAAGAGCTACTTTGTCCTCACCTGATTCATATAACACATATCGTAACAGATCGGATAATTTCAGGATGGAATGTTCCGTATGCTCTGATTTGGCATGGGCCTGCGAATAAATTCCATTAAGTGTGTTAAACAGGAAATGCGGGTTGATCTGAGATTTCAGAAAATTTACTTCTGCATTCAGGTTCGCATTTTCCAATACTTTTTTCTCATTCTGACTTTTGACAAATGAGTGAGCCAGCCGTATGAATCCCCCCATCAATAACAATAAAGCAAACGAGCTGATCGTGTTATTAAGGCTCATGGCCCAGATACCTTTAGGTATTCCAAGCAAACCGGGTTCCCGCATAGGAAATCCCGGCATTGCCCTGGCAATGCTATCATTTAACAGAATACCCGAAGCATATGGCCGGGAACCGTAGACTGAATCCGTGCCAATCATTACATCATTGATGAACACCACTCTTCCGTCACGGGTAACGGAGGTAATTGAATTTTGTTTTTCAGCCGGAGGCAAAGGAGCCTGGAAGAATTGAATAGGTCCGCCCGGTCTGTCAAAATAGCTAAACCTGACCGCAAGATGCTGGGAGAAATACAGTAGAAATGCAAGAATTACCAGGCTGCTATAACTGAAATATTTTTTCTTTTCAAAAAAGGAGGGGATCAGCCAGTAGTAATGCAGGTAAAATAGGACGATCAATACCAGTTTGTCAACAACCTCACGGGTTATGAACCGGTTGTCATTTATTCTGACGGGATAAAGCATTACCGGGAGAAAGAAAAAAAAGCACCAGCCGGTAATATGTATAAGTATGATCAGCAGGATATGTATCCAACTGCTGGCCTTTTTAAAGCCAAACAATGTAAACAAAAAGCTGCTAATGCTTTCCCTGCTCTGCATTTGCTGTATCATTCATCGTGAATAACTTTTGAAGCTCAAAAATAGTGACCGTTGGCGGCTCACCTCTTTCCATTTTGTTAATTATCAGTTGAGCTGTTTTTTCAGCCTGTTCCCTGCGGGAAAATCCGTTTCTACCCTTGACAACAGGGATAGATTCCTGGTGAATGAATAACTTATCATCCACCAGGATATCGTATCCCCAACCACTGACAGCCTTAAAAACCCTGCTGTCAAACCTATGTTGCCTTTTCTCTTTTGTAAAGAGAAAAAGGATAATGACGGATAGGATTACAGATACACCAAGTATAAGTATATGCTGATATTTAGTATTCATTAATTATCATCATCATTTTGTTCTGCAGCAGGATCAAATTCGTACATATTGTCAAATGACAGGGAGCCGCTGCGACCTGTTAACAGGAACCCACGGTTACTTAAGGTAAATGCTACTGCACCAACTCTTGCTGATCCTTCAAAAGCGGTTTTCTCTGTCCACAGATCGGAGGAGGGGTCATATTGCCAGGTAGTGGAAATATAAGAACTGTTTTCCCCTGAGCTAACAAACGCATAATCACCCATCACAAATGCCACCCCATTACTGCGTTGTATGGTATAGTCGTCGTCGTAGTCATCCTCACTGACATTGGATATTTTTCTTTTCTCCGTCCAGGTATCAGCTGCTGCATCATATACCCACAGATCATTGATGGAATTACCATTGTTATTTCCGGAACAGATATAAGCTTTGTCATTTAGTACAAAACTCATCGCAGCTGATCGCTTACTGCCTCCTAAACTTGCTTTTTGTACCCATGTGTCAGTGCCCGGGTCATATTGATAAAGATCTTTGAGATAGTTGCCGTCAAAGCCGCAGGAAATATAACCCTTGCTGCCGGCAGCAAAGCCCACTGCATCATAGCGGCCACTACCGGTAAAATCTGCTTTCTGCGTCCATCTGTTGGTGGAAGGATCATATTCCCAGAAATCATTCAGCTTACTTACACCATCATAACCGGTACCTACATACCCCTTTCCATTAATAGCAAAGCCAACAGCTGAATTCCGGGCTACACCGGGAAGATCGGCTTTCTGTGACCAGTATTGCCTGGCCAGGCTGAACTCCCAGCAATCTTTAAAACGGTCACGATCGGTAGTCCCGGTGGTAAGGTAAACATAATCACCAATCGTAAATGTCACGGCTTCACTTCGGGCATTACCATCGAAGTCGGAACTTTTTTTCCAGTTTCCGATCAGGTCATCATCGCTATCACTTGACGAATCACATCCCTGGGAAATAATGGCTGAAGAAATTACCATAATACTACCCAAGAGGTACGAGTATTTTTTTTGCATAACTGATTTTTGATAAAAGTAGCGGCAGCTGTATCAAACAGTATCCTAAAATAGACCAGCACCTATACTGAACCGATAAACAATGCGCTGAAATCTATTTTAATAAAAAAGCAGCTTAGCAAGGAAAACTATACCCGCTTTTGAGCTCATCCATGCAGAAGCTGAATTGGCCGATTTTAAAGACCGGTTAATATACTATAACAATTCAGCGGTGGTAAGCAGGAATAAATTGCGCCGGCTTATCAATATATTCTATATGCTGTCAATTCAACGCCGGAAATTATTACTGGTATTCTGTGTTTTTTCATTGCTTATTCTGTCCTGTACCAAAAAGGAGATAGAGTTTGGGGAAGAGCCGGAGAACAGCTACACAAAACTTGTTTATATTGATACGGTCGGGGTACAGCTCTCTACCCTTGTAACCGATTCTTTTGCAACTAATGGTATTACTTCTTTACTACTGGGAAAGTATAAGGATCCCTATCTCGGTATCATCAGTACCAGCCCTTTTTTTCAACTGAACCCGGTATCGGAATCTGTGGATATCCCTTCCACAGCAGTTTTTGATTCATTGGTCTTTATCATACGACTTAATAAATATTATTACGGAGATACCAGCCGTGTACAAACTATTACTGTGCATGAGCTGGCTCAATCAATCAGTTATTCCTATAACGATAAATTGTATAACAGCAGCTCAGTAGGTAAAAAGCCTGTACCCCTTGGAAGCAGGACGTTGAAAATCAGCCCAGCTGCTACGGATTCTGTCATAATACGGTTGAGCGATGCCAAAGGATTTGAATTATTTGAAAAGCTGCGACAACGTTCTTCTGACATAACCAATGCAGATGACTTTCTCAATTATTTCAAGGGAATAAATCTTTCTGTAAGTGATAATGATACGACGGCCGTGTATGGCCTGAGCGGATCCGTATCCATGCTGATGCGGGTGGCCTATCACCATACTATACCGGCAATTGAAAAGAAGTATGTTGATTTCACAATGAACCCCAATAGCTACACCTTTAACCAGGTATTGGCTGACAGAACGGGTACGACCCTTCCTTCTTCAGGATCCCCGTTGCAGGAAATCAGCTCCCCGCAAACCGGTAATGTTGCTTTTACGCAATTTGGCACAGGGCTCTTATTAAAAATGACTTTTCCTTCCCTGCGTGATATTATCCGGAATGACAATATCGTAAAGCTGCTGAAGGCAGAACTCATCATCCGGCCAGCCTACCTCAGTTTTGACCGTTACCGGTATAAACTTCCTTCCTCGTTATACCTTGCGCAGACCAATGGCTCCAACATTATCGGGGAAACTATACTGGATTCAACAGGTGCTAACCAGGTAATTGCTCCTTCCATTGATGCTATTTACGGTGAAAATTCTCATTACAGGTTCAATGTTACCGGCTATATCAATCAATTATTGGTCAATCCCGGTAGTGAAGATTATGGCTTTTTCCTGATGGAGGACAGGGGAAGTACTACAATGCAGGTGAACCGGACAGTGATTAACGATGCCAACAGATCCAGTTATAAAACCCAGCTGCTGCTTTCCGTATTAGTCATTAATCAATAAACTATGCAACAATTTAACCGGGCTACATTCTCTTTTCTATTACTGATACTGGCAACTGGTTTTCAGACAACAGGACAAACCATGAACAGCCCTTATTCTGTGTATGGAATTGGTGATATAGATTTCAAAACTTACAACAGGACCAGCGGAATGGCAGGCACAGGACTGGCCCTGAGTTCAAATAAGTATATCGTTAATAACAATCCTGCATCCATTGCAGCACTTGAAAGAAGTTTTTTTATTGTAAATATATCCACGACGGGCAAATCGGCTACTTACCAGGGCGATCCTATAACAGCTGTCAATAATAAAAACCAGGATTTCTGGATCAAAGGAGTATCGCTGGCTGCTAAGATCAATAAGTCATGGGCCAGTAATATCGGTATCGGTCAGTTCAGTAATGTGAATTATAAATTTAACGGTGAACAGGCAATAGAAGGAACAACCCGGGTTTATACCACAGCTTATGAAGGCGATGGAGGGCTGAATGAGTTTTACTGGAATAATGCTGTTATATTAAATAAGCACTTTTCCGTTGGGATAAAGTCAGCTTTCATTACGGGTACTATTAACCAGTCAGAAACATTATATGAGCCTTCTTTACAAAGCACTATTGTAACAAAGCAACAGGATTACTTCAATAATTTTCGTTTCCAGTATGGAGTATTGTATACTGGTCAACTTAGTAAGAAATGGGATATGTCACTGGGTGCCCGGTATTCCGGTACAACAAAATTGGCAGCAGAGCGGTCGTTAACAGTGACACAGGATGATGAAGTGATTGTTGAGGATGAGTTTATTAAAAAGGACCGTTTTTTTTTGCCGGCTACCTATGCAGGAGGTATAGCATTTACGAAGAATAAGAAAACCACCTTTTCTGCTGACTATACTTACGAGGACTGGTCAGCACTTAATATCAGGGGAAATGGATGGAGATATAAAAGCGGCCAGCGATTATCTGCCGGTGTTGAATTCTCTAAACAGCTGCAATACTGGAATAAGCCGGAGGAGCAAAAATTTTATCAACTAGGTGCCGTCTTCAATAACTCCTACCTGCAGGTGAGAGGGGTACCTGTTAAAGAGTACGGTATCACTGCCGGAATGGGAGGGAGGCTGGGTAATAGCTTGCTTTATTCATTTTCCGGGGAATTTGGGGTGCGAGGCACCACCAGTTCAAACCTGATCAAAGAGAATTATTTCCAGTTTACTCTTTCACTTTCTTACCGGGATTTCTTGTTCAGTAAGGGGCGAAAATATAATTAGTATCGTATGAAACTAAAGAAGTTTTTACTTGTGCTGATATTACTGAATGGCAAAAACCTGTTACATGGCCAGGTGGATGAAAAATACCATTCTGTTGTATTAGGAATGGAATCCCTGCGGATCAAAGATGCGTCGGTTTTACCGGTTTCGGTAACAGGAACGGGGGGCAGTGTTAGTTACAGCTACCGGAAACAAACTGCAACCAGGAATTCTGTTTTTTCAACAGCGTGGACGAAAGCTTTATTTTCTTCAGCTGATAGCAGGTTGCAGCTAAATAAATTTTCTATAATGCTGTCGGATGGTTTTTTGATCAACAGAAAAGGAGCAGGCTTCTTTAAGGCGTATTTGGGATATAGCATTGATGCTAATCCTTCGTTCCTGAAACTTCGAGATAAACAATTTGAAAAGTTTAGCTGGAATTCGGTGAATTCAGTGAATGTTTACCAGGCCTATACCTATAAACGCTACAGGAGCAGTTTTTCTTTTTCTTTTCATATTCCCCTGATCGGGTTTTCGTCAAGACCTGATAATAACACAAAATACCCCACTGACTTCAACGGGGTTTTGTATAACAGTTATAGCAACTTATCGCTTACTTCATTGCATAACTATAAGGCAGTTAACATGGATTTGAGTTATGAACACCGGATAAATGCTAAATGGAAATTTAAAGCCGGGTTGAATTACAAGTATAGCGACCTGGAAACAACACTGCCTGTACAACTGCAGTCGGCAGGTATACAGGCAGGCCTTTTATTGCAAATAAATTAGCTTATTTACCGATCAATTGTTGGGAAGTAATATTGGATAACTCAACCTTGTTTTCCTGTTTTTGCTCAGTATCAAAATTAACATCCACCCGCAGGGCTTTCAGGCCGATCACTCCCTGCAATTCTTCCAGCTCCAGTTTTTCAACGGGACCAGGTTTGATGAGTTTCTGGTTTTGTAAAAACTCAATATACTCCATGTATTCACCGGCATCTTTTGCCTGGGAATACACAATGGCGATCTTGCCCGGCTGTGTCAGTCTTTCGTTCGTATCCTTGATCCGTACTTTATCAATTCTTTTCTTAATGATCTCGTACCGGATATTATAAGCTCCATCCACATCAAATTTTCTTTCTTCTGTTCTGAAACTGATAGAAAGGGGGATGCTATGGGAAAGGATCAACTGGGTGGTCTTTAACGGATGACTCAATTCGGCCTCTAACTTATGTGTAACCCTTGCTGCTTTAGCGAGAACTGTAAGTTGCCACATTTTCATATTCCGGAGATAGAGCTCATCAAATTTTTTCCTTGGTGCAATGGATTGTCCCATGTAAATATTGAACTCAACCCCATCGGTTACATATCTTTCAAAATAGTGCGGGTACACTTTTTGAGCAGAAACCTGTTCTTTGTCGATCATCCGGGCGAGGGTGTCATTGATTTTGGCAATACTATTCTCATATTCCTTCCGGTGGTGATAGATCATATTCAGTTGCGGATCCAGTGCCGCAAAATAATGTTCAATATCATTTTTCAATGCAGGAAGTGTACTGCGCAGGTGGTTAAAGATGGAGACAACCTGGTTCTGCATAAATTCATGAATGGTGATCTCCTCCTCAGACAATAAAACATCGGATGCAGAAGCAATATATTTATCCAGTTTGAACTCTATCTCCTGTAACAACGGGAAAGGCATTTCAAGATGCGCTTTCCGCAGCACCCGCTGAGCCATTTCTAATTGTTCGATCAGGTCCAACTGGATGGAATGAGATCTTTCGGTTGATGAATTACGGATATCAATAGCGCCATACAAGGGGTATACTTCAGGGAAGCTTATCCGTTCGATTCGGGCATCTTCATGATGTTGCAGGTTGACAATATAATTCAGTGCCACTTCGGTGAATTTCCATTCAACAGATGGCTGAACGGCAGTAAATTTATCTTTAATGACCCGGTCAATTTTATTGTTCAGGTTTTCTGCTCCTTTTTCCAGGGCAAGCACAAATAAAGGGATAACTGGTTCCAGCTTGGTAATATGAGCTGGTTTCAATGTACCCGGCTTTTCAGATACGATCTCCAGAATTCCCAGTAGTTCATTATTCTGTTTGATCGGGCAAACGATGATACTGCGGCCACCCTGTGCATAATAATATTCAAGGTAGTCCACTTCGGACATGACCGTATCATTCAGCTCTTCAAATAACACAGGCTGATCATTATCCCTGAACAGCATCTTACAGCAATCACTCACTTCATCTTTATCAGAGTTGGTATAGAAATGTTTGAATAAAAGACTATTGCTGTTATGTATCTCCGAATAGATATAGTGACCATTAACTTTAAAGAAAGGGGTGATACCGATCTTTACATCTTTGATCCCGATCAGGCTCTGGATATATTCTTCCAGCTGCTGGTAAGACGAACTGTCGGGATTCATATTCAGATCAAGGAGGCGATTCTTCATCAATGAAATCACTTCCTGTTCGGTCACATCGTTTACCCGCATAACCGAAATACCTTCAAATACAAATTGATCCAACGGAATTTCCTCCATTAGTTCAGTAATTGTCTTTAGCCGGTTGGTACGCTGACACAAGATGCTGTCGGGCATTTTGGGCATTTCACCGGCAGGTCTAACGTCTATGAACCTGGCATCTATTCTCAACTCCATGTATTTGGTAATACCCGTTACCGGATCAGTAAAAGGATGAACGCTTCTTGTATTATCAGGGCTATTATAGCCTAAGTATTTTTGCAGGATCATCCCATAAGCAAACTGCAGTTTCTCATGACTTAATTGAGCCCCCGTTTTATTATCGGGCACATTGATCTCATTACTTCCAGGCTTTAATAAAATGGATTTGAAAAGCGGCGAGGTATATACAGTGGTAAACTTAAAGGGCAGTGCCACACCATATAGAAAATTCCTTGTGGTGGGCGGAAAAACAGCTGACAATAGCTCTTCAATTAACTCTGAATGAGGTTCCAAGAGGGACAGGTCTGTGATCGGATTCAGCAGCTCCGGATGAGCTTCCACATCTTTCACCACTTTCCCATATAGTTTTTTCATACCAGGGTTACCTTCTGTAATGTTCTTCTTCAATGCCTCGACAAGAGGCCGGAAGGAGAGCTGGCTGTTGAAGACAGCTTCATTGATATGTAAATTTCCGGTTTGCATATTATTCTCAGTTTCACTTTGATGGGTCTCTTCACTACTTTCACAGGTTGCCGGATCGGTTTAATTAAGGTAATAAGATACGCAAAACTAATAAATAAGGATTGGTTCTTACTACCCAATAGCGGTGAGAAGTGGCAGACGGGCGGCGAAATGCGAGAAACGGGGGTTGATTTGGAAGGCCATGGGTAAAAAAATAAAAACCAGCGATTCTTGTTGCTGGTTTTGAATAATATAGAGGGATTTAATTTTATCGTCTTAATCTTCCCAGCGTAATTCCCAGTTTTACCTGTACGGTGAAATAAGCGTCATTGTTTTTGGGATTACCTCTTTGTGAACCCACCTGCGTGGTATGGCTTCCATTCAATTCCCCTTGCCTGTCAAATAATTGTTGCGCAATAGCCGCCTGGTTAGATGGAAGATAACTGCTAAAAAGAGCTGGATCCACATAATCCTTGCTAACATCATCCAGGTAATCAGTTTGCAGGATACGATGCACCACTTCCACTCTTGCATTGAGGAATGAGTTCACTTCATACCGGATACCAATACCTACCGGGAAGTTGACCTGGCTGAGTTTGTAGGGGGTGCGGTCACGGTATTCTGCAAAACCCTGTCCTTCTGTGCGAAGCGGTTGAAGTGAATACACCTGGCCATTTATTTCCGCCTGCGGATCAAAAGAAAAATAACCTACACCTGCAACGAGGTAAGGAGAGAAATAAGGAGCTTCATTTTCGTCATACTCCCTGAAAAATAACGGATGTATTTCTAACGCCAGTTGCACATCAGTGATCTTACTTTTAAAACTTAAGTTTCTTTCATAGCGGCCAAATGTTGAAGCGGCTACTGATCTTAAAGAACTGTCTGCAGCTTGTACAGACCCAAAAGTTCCTTCGAGCCGGATACCCACAGCATATTTATACATGGCTAACGCATATACACTGAAACTGGGCTTTGCATTCTTCCAGTTAAGATCTTTGATAAAACTTTTCCCAATGCCTTTTTTACCACCCAGGTCAGTGAGGGAATTCATCAGTCCTGCCGAACCACCTATTTCAAAAGCAAGAGGACTGTCGTAATATTTATCATTATAGTAATAGAACTGCGCCTTCGGTGAAGAAGCTGCAACAGAAAATACCAATACCCACAGCACTACTGCTGATCTTTTCATCAGTCGATGATTTTAAAATGAGCAAAAAATAGAAGGACTATGGATAGGTGAAGCGTTTCAAATAGGATGGGTAAGGGGATTAAAAATATGGAATATTGGTAATACAAGGAGTTTGAAATGCAATCAATGTGGAAAAAACTATCTTTTTTTTAGTGTTGGCTGGCCAAAAAAAAAGCCGGCCAAAGCCAGCTTTTAAAAAATTGGAAAATACTGTTATTGTACTTTCATAATACTGATCACTTTCTGAAGCGACTGATTTTGAAGGCGAAGGAAATAAACTCCGGAAGCAAAACCATCATTATAGATATCGATATTATAGGTACCGGCTGCATAATCCTGGCTGGTAAGTACTTTTACTACCCTGCCCAGCGCATCAATCTGCTGGATCATGGTATGTCCGCCGGTAGTCGAGAATTGGATAGTGGCACTCACAGTATAAGGATTCGGCCACATCTTCAGTATTAGTTTTTCAGAGTTATTATTCGTGTCATTCGGGTCTTCAGGTAATCCGCAGGGCCCGCCTTGTACCAAGGGTAATGCCTGGTAGTTTTGCAATAATATTTCATTCAGTGCAGGTTGTTTAACACAGAACCATTGTTCCAGTACCGAAGCATACACGCTTCTGAAATCATACTGGAACGGGATATTATTGACAACCTGTATATCAGCGGGAATATCAGGACTGTTACCAAGAATTCCTTTTTTAGCATGGGTGCCAAACATGATCAGTGGTGCTGCTG
>CALRSN020000026.1:0-12263 GCA_943370865.1 Bordetella parapertussis | reverse complement strand
GCAATCCGTATTGCCACTCAGCATAATGGGAGTGGCATCCCATTTTTTATGCATCAGGAATTTACGCAGCAACTGCGGCGCATTCTTTTTCACAATGATCTTGCGTTCAAAATCAAGCCCGGCACTGTAGCCCCAGTATTCATGCACATTTCTTGCATAGCAATAAATGCAGCCATGCTCACATCCGGCATAGGGGTTCATGCTGTAGCTCATGCCCACATCCTTGCTCTCCACTTTATTGACAATGGTTTTGGATTCTTGCTCCATATAGATCGTGGGCACATTGGATTCCTCCCAGTCATCAATACCTTCGATGTGTTCCCGGGTAGTTTCATTTTTCTGGAACCGGTTTTTGGTATTGAACTGTGCCCCCCGGCCTGCTAAATACTGCGATCCCTCTTCGGGTTGTTTTGCTTCCACTTTAAAATGATCCTGCTTCAGTTTCCCTGGCATACACTATGGTTGGTTTTGAATGTTCAATTATTTCATTTCGCACGGGCAATAAAAAAAGGAGAACAAAGAGCTATCTCTTCATAATCATACTGCACAAAATCTTACTCTTTATTCTCCTTCTGTCTCACTTACCTATCTCACTTTATGTGTTACTGTGTACGGATCAATTACTACCCGAATAATTCCCCCTGCCTGGTGGTAACCGGGAGGTTTTGAAATTCAAATCGCTTCACAACATGATATTTCATTTCACCTGCCGGTCTTTTTAATAAGGTCATCGCATCGGCGATGAAACGGCCGGTGAAATGCTTGTTGCTGTATTCCAGCCAACCTTTTTCATATTGCCAGGGTTTCAATTTTCTTGCAATGGTCAGGTGTGGTTCCATGATGAAATGTGGTTTATTATCATCATTCAATTTCATGAGCCGCTGCCCGTCTGTACGAATTTCTTTCACCAGTTGCTGCACCGGCAGTTTACTGGTCACGTTGATATAAATAGTATGCGAAGGAAAACTGCCAAAGTCTTTTAATTCCACTTTGAACGGAGGGAAACCCATCGCTACGGTACGCAACCGGTTAACCACCCTTTCCTCCATCATTTCATATTGCAGGTAATTGACTAAGGTGATATGCGGCTTACCCCATTTTGCATGATCTGATTTGTACTCGTTAGAAAAATCTTCCTTCACTTTCATGATACGGTTCCACAATTCTTCATGCGGACTCAGCACCAGCAAATACTCATAGACCCGGTAACCGGGAATCGTGTTGATGATCGTTTCCATAACGCACTATTTAAATACTGAAAAAATACTTCCCCATTTTCTTAGCACTAATTTACTAAATTATTTAGCTTTACAAAAAATTATTTTCTTTTTCCCGGGATCTTTTTGAAGATGACCTGGAAACGGGGCGCACAAGTGAGTGATACTTTGGCATCACTCAGCATTGCATAATAAAGTAAGCGGATACTAAAATTTAAATACTATGGAAGGGGAAGAATTTTACGGTGCTGCCTATAAAGGCTCGAAACAGTTCACACAACAACAGGTGAAGACGGCCAATGCCACTGGCTTTGGTGCAGCGGCTGATGATTACATGGAACGAGGTATTGATTTGAACGAACAGCTGATCAAGAACAAACCGGCCACTTATTTCTTTCGCATGAAAGGAGATGCGATGCGGGACGCCGGCATTTTTGATAATGATGTATTGATCGTGGACAGGTCATTAAAACTTGCCAACGGGAAGATCATTGTGGCGGTACTGAACGGGGAATTATTAGTACGAAGATTTCATAAGAATTTTTCTTCTGCTTTCCTGATCCCGGAGAACAGCCGGTATAAAAATATCAACCTGGCAGAGTTCACTGATTTTTCTTTGTGGGGAGTGGTAACCTATGTAATTCACCCGGTATGAAAGCCATTGTTGATTGCAACAATTTTTACTGTTCCTGTGAACGGTTATTCAAACCTCACCTGGACAAAAAACCTGTTGTTGTATTAAGTAATAATGATGGTTGTATCATCTCCCGCAGTGATGAAGCCAAAAAACTAGGGGTGGAAATGGCAGGGCCTTATTTCAAAGCAAAGCCCCTGATAGAAAAATACGGGGTATCCGTTTTTTCTTCTAACTATAACTTGTATGGTGATCTGAGCTGGCGGGTGATGGAGACCCTGCGGATCATGTTGGGTGAAAAAAACGTGGAAGTATATTCCGTGGATGAGTGCTTCCTGGACCTGGCTATGTTTCCACTAGAAGATTTACCGACCATTGCGATGCAGATCAGGAAAACCGTGGAAAAATGGACCGGCATCAAAGTGTCTGTAGGTGTGGCTCCGACAAAAGTACTGGCGAAGCTGGCCAACCGGTTGTCTAAAAAAGATAAACAGAAAACCGGCTGTGTGCTGGTGCTGGATACGGAAGAAAAGATCATTGAAGCGTTGCGGAAGACAGCCGTGGATGATATCTGGGGTGTGGGATACCAGTATGCGCAGAAACTGAAGGAACAATGGTGCATTTATGATGCACTGCAATTAAGAAATGTAAGTGAGGAGTTTGCCAAAACACATTTAGGTGGCGTGGTGGGAGCAAGACTGATAAGGGAACTAAAAGGAATTACCGCCAAAGAAATGGAAGAGGAACTCGTCAGCAAAAAAATGATCGCCACCACCCGGATGTTTGGCAGCCCTGTTGGGGATATTGCCTCTATAAAAGAAGCAGTGGCTACTTATACTTCCAGGGCTGCAGAAAAATTAAGACGGCAACATGGTGCTGCTAAAGTGATCAGTGTATTTGTAGTGTCGAAAGAAGAAAATCATAACGTCACTTTCAACCGTGGCATTACGCACAGTAATCACATCA
Organism: Bordetella parapertussis; assembly: GCA_943370865.1. Classification (GTDB taxonomy): domain Bacteria; phylum Bacteroidota; class Bacteroidia; order Chitinophagales; family Chitinophagaceae; genus CADEDV01. The sequence goes on along the minus strand of CALRSN020000026.1, from coordinate 9,446 downwards.
CTTTACCTGCGGCTACTTCCTTCACCAATGAACTCATCAAACCGGCTGTTGCCCTGGTGGATACTTTATTTGAAAAAGGAAAACTATACAAGAAAGCCGGGGTGATGCTGAGCAGTATTGTACCCGATAACTCTATCCAGGGAAATTTATTCCTGGCTGAAAATAAAAACTGCGAACGAAAGCTAATGGACATGATCGATAATGTCAACTTCAGCCAGCGGGATGATGTATTAAAATTCGCCGCATCCGGTACCACCCGCAACTGGAAGATGCAGCAAAATCATATCAGCGATCGCTACACTACCAGGTGGGATGAATTGTTTGAAGTGCATTAATCAAATAATCCTTTTTGCTTTGATTTGGTTTTAGCCGCCGGTTGTGAATCCGCTTCCACAAATTTCGGTTTGATCAAATTCAACCCGCAGGCCGCATTCATTTTATCAACGAGGTACACTGTGAGTTCAGGAGAAGTGGCTTCATCATGCATATGCATGAAAAAATATAATTCTTCCATACCCTTATCAAGCCAATATTTCATTCTTTCCACCCACACATCTGTCCTGGTATAATCAGAAGGATGTAAACTATTCCCCACATAGCGGATAAAAGCTTTGGGCACTGTCAGGTGCATATGGGCACAATCCCTTCTCCCGGCTGTATCAGTTATCACGGCACCCATATTGTGATCACGGAGAAAAGCAAACATATCTTCCCGGTCTTTCTCTTTAGCAAACCAGTCGGGGTGACGAACTTCTAAAAAGAATTGCAGGTCAGTGGGCAATGATCCCAGGTAGGTGAACAGCTCCTCTTTTCTTTTGGGAGAGAAAGTGTCACTCACCTGTACGAAGATGGGGCCGAGATGTTGTTCAAAACCCATGATACCCCGCAGGAATTCATTGCTGATGAAATCCTTGCCTTTCAAACTGCCAAAGTGTGTAACTCCCTTGTACATCTTGGGACAAAATAAAAAATCCTTGCCTTTTGCTTTCTCTGCCCACTTTCTTGTACCGGCTTCACCATATACTTTATAATGGGTGGCATTGAGTTCGATACAATTATAATGCTCCACATAATGCTGCAGGAAATCCTTCTCTTTGGTTTTTGGAGGATATATCTTTCCCACCCATTCTGTCCGACCCCATTTGGCGCAGCCTACATATACTTTAGGGTTCTTTACAGGCTTACCTTTTAATATACTTTTATTAAATGCGGGTTCTGCAGGCAGGCTAAAATCTACTGCTCCCAACTCATTTTCCGGTACACGACCAAACTCCATACATCATAATTTTCCCAAATCTACATAGATATAATTATTGTAACTTTCCTCTCATGCGAATCTTGCTGTTTCTTTTGTTCTGTTCCTGCACCGTTGGTGCACAACAGCCCAATATTATATATATCATGAGTGATGATCATGATAATGATGCCATCAGTGCCTACAACAAACAGTTTATACAAACGCCTAATATTGACAGGATCGCTAATGAAGGCATGAAATTCAATAAAGCCTTTGTGGGTAACTCCATTTGCGCACCGGCAAGAGCTACGATGCTGACCGGGCAACATTCCCACAAGAATGGCGTAAAGGATAACCGTACAAGATTTGATTCGTCCAAAACTAATATTGGTCATTTATTAGGACAGGCTGGTTACCAAACAGCGCTGATCGGCAAGTGGCATTTACATTCCTATCCCACCGGGTTTGATTACTGGAGAATTCTACCGGGCATGGGTCAGTATTTTGATACCCGGATGATCACGATGAACGGAGATACGATCATTGAAAAAGGATATTCCGCTGATGTGTTGACTAATGATGCCATCAACTGGCTCAACAGCCGGGATAAGAATAAACCTTTTGCCTTGTTCTTCCATCACAAAGCTCCACACCGGAATTTTGTACCGGCACTGAAGTATTTAGAGCAATTTCATGGAAGAACATTCCCTGAACCGACAACGCTATATAATGACACAGCAGGTCATGGCAGTGCCTGGCGCATTCAAACGATGAACATTTTATTGGATATGCGTTTATGCGGCGATCTGAAAATAGATCCCAAATATCTGATGGATATCCCGGAACTGAAACCCGATGCAGATGATATTGCCACTTACAATGCGATCATGCGGAGGATGCCAGTGAGTGAAAGAACCAGGTTTGAGGATATTTATGCTGAAAGAGGACAACTGATCCGTGATAAAAAACTATCCGGCAAAGAACTGATGAAATATAAGTACCAATGGTATATGCAGGACTATATGGCCTGCGTTGCTTCTATTGACGAAAGCATAGGCGTTATTTTAAAATATCTTGATGACAATAAATTAACCAACAACACCGCCGTGATCTATACCAGCGACCAGGGATTTTATTTAGGAGAAAATGGCTGGTTTGATAAACGTTTTGCGTATGACGTATCCATGGGAACCCCGTTACTGGTCAGGTGGCCGGGAAAAATTCACCGGGGAACAGTCAGCAATGTGATGGTACAGAATATTGATTTTGCACCTACCATGCTGGATATTGCCGATGCCAGGGTTCCTGACTGGATGCAGGGTGTAAGTATAAAACCTATACTAACCAGTAAGCGAACAAAACTTTCCCGGAAATATCTTTACTACCACTATTATGAATTTGTAAGAGACCATACTGTTATTCCACACCTGGCAGTAAGAGGTGACCGCTACAAACTCATTTATTTCTACACCGTGAATGAATGGGAATTCTATGATCTGCAAAAAGACCCTGCCGAACAATCTAATCTCATCAAATCAGCAGCGCATCAAAAGAATATTCAGCAGTTAAAAAAGGAATTAATACGGCTCAGGAATCAATACGATGATCATGAACCTGCCGGTGAGTTACATTAATCTTCCAATCTTGTTCCGCCACCATATTCACTGATCAGTTCGGCCACCAATGCTGTCCACCCTGTCTGGTGATTGGCACCAAGCCCCCGGCCACTGTCGCCATGAAAATATTCATAGAATAAAACAAGGTTTTCATTGCCGGGTTGTTTATAAAACCAGCTGTAATCACCATAGAGACGGCGCTTACCATCAGTATCTTTCTCAAATAAACTGATCACCCGTTTGGTCAACTCATTGGCCACTTGTATAAGATTGATCTTATTACCCGATCCTGTTGGATAATCGATTAATAATTCATCACCGTAAAATTCTCCATATTTTCGGATGGACTGAATGATCAGGAAATTTATCGGCATCCAAACAGGGCCCCGCCAATTCGAATTGCCCCCAAACATATCAGAAGTAGAATCACCGGGATCATAGCGGATCGTATAGATATTTCCATCCACTGTTACCGAATAGGGTTTGTCTTCATGCGCCTTTGACAAGGCCCTGATACCACCATCTGATAAAAACTCTTTTTCATCCAGCAGCCTTTTCAGCATATCGATCAGCCTGTCTTTAGGGATTAGTGACAATATGATCTCGCCATCCTTACTTCTTTCCTCATTCGGCCAGAACTTATTACTGCTTTTCCGGAAATTCTCAAACCAGGTTGTTCTTTTCTTAAAATCGCCCAGCTGATCCATAACCTGTTTGCTGATCGTGGATACAGCATATAAAGGAGTAAGTCCTACTATAGATTGAATGCGCAATGGAATTGGTTCTGCACCGGACACACAAAGCACATCATAAAAGAACCGGTCCTCTTCATTCCATAAGCCATGCTGGTTCAACGATTCCGCAATCAATATAAAATGCTCGAAGAATTTTGTGGCCGTATCTTCAAAAGAAGGATCCTGCATGGAAATCTCCAGTGCCATATCCATCATATCCAGTGCATAGGTTCCCATCCAGCTGGTGCCATCTGCCTGTTCCAATTGCATTTCACCCGGAAAATGAAAACTCCGGTTGAATACGCCAATATTATCCAATCCCAGGAAGCCTCCTTCAAAGATGTTATTACCATTCACATCTTTCCGGTTGATCCACCAGGTAAAATTGATCAGTAGTTTTTGAAAGACCTTCTTGAGAAAAACAATATCTCCTTTCCCGGTTTGTTTTTTTTCAATATTATATACCTGCATCGCTGCCCAGGCCTGCACGGGAGGATTTACATCACTAAAATTCCATTCGTACGATGGTAATTGACCATCCGGCTTCATATACCATTCCCGCATCACTAATAAAAGCTGGTGCTTGGCAAATGTCGGATCCACCACGGCCATAGATATACACTGAAAGGCAAGATCCCATGCCGCATACCAGGGATACTCCCATTTATCCGGCATCATGATAATATCCTGGTTCTTTAAATGCGTCCAGTCATTATTCCGCCCGGTTTGCTTGGAAACACTAACCGGTGTCACCCCATCGCTGGTGGACAACCATTTCTCTACATCAAAATGATAATACTGTTTGCTCCATAATACACCTGCCAGAGCCTGTCGTTGTATCTGCGCCATATCCGCATTCATGCCCTTGGGTAAAATGGCTGCATAAAAATCATCAGCCTCCTGCTTGCGTAACGTGAAAATATCTTTGAACCCTTTGAAAAAAGGGTTATCGGTTTCCTGGTTGGTGAGCCTGCAGTAAATAGATTTCGTAGCACCCCCGGCAATTTTCATTTTATAGACGGGTGAAAATTTAGTGCCTGATTTGGCTTTTGAAAGCTCAGTTATATGTTCCCCGTTAATAATTGCTTTATGAAAAGCATCCTTTACAAAGATGGTTTTATTGGGCACCCCGGTCACGATCTCTGTGTTGGTCTCATTCTCCGTAAAGAAAGTTTTATCAGCCGCCTGGAAATAAAAATTATAATCCCCCAACCGCTCATGCGATGCTTTAACGGATGTTTTACCTGACAGGTTCAACGAAGGCTTATCTTTTAATGAACCATCGTTCCAGCGGTTATAAAACCATAAGGTAGGCAATACAGTTATTTCCGCTGCCTTACTGTAACGGTTCGTGATATCAATTTTAATAAAAACATCCTGTGCACTTTGTTTGGCATAAGTCACTAATACATCAAAATACTGATTATCGTCAAATACACCTGTATCGAGTATCTCATATTCAGGCTCTAAGCGGCTTCTTTTCTTATTCTCCTGCCTTAATTGTTCATACGGAAATGCCTGCTGCGGGTATTTGTACAAATACTCCATATAATAATGCGTGGGCAGGTTGTCGAGATAGTAGTATAATTCCTTTACATCTTCGCCATGATTTCCCTGCGGATTACCCAGGCCAAATAATCTCTCTTTCAATATCTCATCCTTACCGTTCCAGAGTGCCACACAAAAACAGAGATTACCAAAGAAATCAGAAATACCGGCCAGGCCATCTTCGCCCCAGAGATAAGAACGGCAATGAGCATGTTCAAAAGGGAAATAATGCCAGGCATCTCCATGTGTTGAATAGTCTTCCCGTACTGTTCCCCATTGTCTTTCGCTCAGGTAGGGACCCCATTGTGCCAGGGGAACAGTTTTCGCCGCATTTACCGCCAGTCGTTGATGTTCTGCTGTCATTCTATTCAATTAAGTCAACAATAAATGTTTGTTATTAAACAGTTTTAATACCAAACAAGCAATGAAGTTAGAATTTTAGCAGCAAATCGTTTTGAAGAGGCGTCATTGAAACTTACGGCTCAGCATATACAGGACTTTTTTTTGTGCATCTGTGAGGCTGGTCTTAGTTGTATCCTGCAGCCAATGTCTTTTAAACCCTACTATGGCAGCTGTTGTATCCTTCAGATCAAAACCTACAATACGTATAGCAGACAAGTGATCAAAATTAGCCGGGACACTAACGCCTGTTGTATCTCCCCACCACATACCAAAGCCTTGCTCTGCGAATTGTTGCCAGGGAAAACGCCAGTTGGGATCATTTTTCCGGGTCGGAGCTATATCTCCATGTCCGATGAAGTTAGCAGCAGGAATACTGAATGTTCTTTTCAGTCTTCCCAATAGTTCTGCCAGGCTTTTTAATTGCGGTTCAGTAAAATATTCATACCCGTTATTATCGAGCTCGATACCGATACTGGAAGAATTAATATCTGTTGCATTGCCCCATTTACTCACTCCTGCATGATGGGCCCGCAGCAGGTCATTCAGCATATGGTAAACCGTTCCGTCTTCACAGATCACATAATGAGCACTCACCTGTGTGCGGGGTAGTGTAAAAGTTCGCAATGTTTGCTCACAACTGTTTTGTGCCGTATGATGAATGATCACATAATTAGGGCGGCGCATTGACAAGTTAGTGGTTCCGACAAACTGGTCTGCGTAGGCTAACCCAGCTGAATCATTCAGCCGATATTTACGCAGCAATTTGGAAAACTCCTTCGCTTGCTTTTTATATGTTTTATTAGTAGTGCTATAAGCACTTTTGGTACAACTGTATACTAATACTGAAATAACTAACAAAGTGAACAAAACAGTTAATCCTTTCTTCATAGTTTCAAAATTACGGCGGCAAATTACTAAAGAAACAAAGACAAGTCTCTTGCAAATTTCCGCAGTTATGTTGTCTAATAAAATAACTTACTTTGGGTTCAAACATACCGGATCGGTGAAAAAACTCATCCACATACCAGTAATCCTTTTCTTACCTATATTATTAATTATGACACCAGACCTGCAATCCATTAAAAAAGCAGCAGATGGGCTGCTCTTCATCAGTGAATCTGATCATCCCTTTGAATTAGTGCATATTGAAGATAACCCTTCCTCAATAGAGAATAAAATAATGCAGCTGGCTAAAAAGCCTGCCGGTACGACTATCGAAAAACAAGACCTGGATTATTTCTTCAGGAATATGGTGAAGGTTTACCCTGAATTTTCCACGGCCCAAAAGAACACCGCCCGGCGGTTTGCCGATCTGGTAAAAGTGCTTAAAGAAAATCTTACCGACATCCATGTATACCGGGTTGGTGATGTACAGGTTGATGCGTTTATTATTGGCCAACTAAAGAATGGGCAATATGCAGGCCTCAGGACCAAACTGATCGAAACCTGATAGTAATTTCCCCTGTACTTCCCTAAACTATGTTAAGCAGTTCTTAATTCCGTTTTTTACCGCCGTCACACGGCAATAAAAAACCCTATTCTATCGTATTGCTGGTCCACCACCACTTCAATTATGAAACTGTTTATTGTACCGATCCTTATCTTAGTATCATCATTTACTACCGTTGAAAAAGAAAATCGAGCTGCTCCCTCACCACTCAGTGGATACTCTTCCGCATGGAATGACCCCAAATATCTGAAATGTAATACTGCGGCAAAAGCCGGCTATATGAGTTCCAATGAACAAGAGATCATCTACATTCTGAATTTAGCCCGGACAAACCCATCCCTTTTTGCCAGTACAGTGGTAAAGAAATACCCGGAAAAAAGTGGCAAGGGTTATCTGGTCAATTCGGACTACTACAAATCCTTGTTGGATACCATGAAAAAAATGAAAACAGTTAACCTGCTGCAACCCGATTCGCTTTGCTATACCAGTGCATTTTGTCATGCAGTAAGTGCTGGCAATGCTGCTTATACCGGGCATGACCGGCAAACTGATGATTGCAAAGAAAAAAGGAATTTTAACGGGGAATGCTGTGATTACGGTAATGAAAAACCACTTGATATCGTGATGTCATTATTAATTGATAATTGGGTACCCTCCCTGGGTCATCGCTGGATATGTCTTAACTCCTACAAACGAATTGGGGTTTCTGTTCAGCCACATAAAGGTTACCGGCATAACGCAGTGCTTGATTTTCACTACTGATCTTACATATTGCGCCGGTACTGCCCCCCAACTTCATAGAGGGCATGGGTGATCTGGCCAAGAGAACAATACTTCACTGTTTCCATCAATTGTGCAAAGAGGTTTCCGTTATTGATCGCCACTTCCTTTAATTTCTTCAACTCGTTTTCACTATTTGATTCATTTCGTTTCCAAAAAGCTTCCAGGTTCCTGATCTGCTGTTCTTTTTCTTCGGTAGTACTCCTGATCACTTCTCCGGGAATAATAGTCGGACTTCCTTTTTTATTCAGGAAGGTATTCACGCCGATCAATGGTAATTCGCCGGTATGCTTTTGATGTTCATAAAAAAGACTTTCTTCCTGGATCTTATTACGCTGGTACATTCTTTCCATCGCTCCTAATACACCACCCCGTTCAGTTAGCCTGTCAAATTCGGACAATACGGCTTCTTCCACCAGGTCAGTCAGTTCTTCAATGGCAAAACTGCCTTGTATAAAATTTTCAGTATTTGCCGTACCCAGTTCCCGGTTAATGATCAGTTGAATTGCCATGGCTCTTCGTACACTTTCTTCCGTTGGTGTGGTAATGGCTTCATCATAAGCATTCGTGTGCAATGAATTGCAATTATCGTAGATCGCATACAAAGCCTGCAAGGTTGTTCGTATATCATTGAAGTCGATTTCCTGGGCATGCAAACTTCTGCCGGATGTCTGGATATGATACTTCATCATCTGGCTGCGTTTGTTCGCTTTGTATTTATATTTCATTGCCTTTGCCCATATACGTCTTGACACACGACCGATCACACTGTATTCCGGGTCCATGCCATTACTAAAAAAGAAAGAGAGGTTAGGGGCAAAATCATCAATATTCATTCCCCGGCTGAGATAATACTCCACATAAGTAAACCCATTTGCCAGTGTAAAAGCTAATTGGGTGATAGGGTTAGCACCGGCTTCTGCAATATGATAGCCACTGATGGAAACCGAATAAAAATTCCTGACCTTTTGTTTGATAAAATATTCCTGCACATCCCCCATCAGCTTCAACGCAAATTCAGTGGAGAAAATACAAGTATTTTGCGCCTGGTCTTCTTTCAGGATATCAGCCTGTACCGTTCCCCTCACCTGCTGCAAGGCAGTTTGCTTACACTGCTCATACAGTTCTTTGGGTAAAACTTCTTCTCCGCTAAGCCCCAATAATTTTAAACCTAATCCATTATTTCCTTCTGGCAGTTCGCCAGGAAATGAAGAGTTATGATATTGAGGAGCTGGAAAATGTTTGTACTTGACCGTACTGAACTTTTTTACCTCTTCCCACAAACCCAGTTCGGTGATTTTCTTTTCGCATTGCTGGTCAATGGCTGCATTCATGAAGAAAGCAAGAATGATGGGGGCCGGTCCGTTGATGGTCATGGATACAGAGGTCTTCGGATCACACAGATCAAACCCGCTGTATAATTTTTTGGCATCATCTACGGTGGCAATGCTCACACCACTATTACCGATCTTACCATAAATATCAGGTCGATGACCCGGATCTTCTCCGTATAAGGTAACACTGTCAAAAGCAGTAGATAATCTTTTGGCAGGCTGATCGGTGGATACATAATGAAACCTGCGGTTCGTTCTTTCCGGCCCCCCTTCTCCCGCAAACATTCTCGTTGGGTCCTCTCCCTCTCTTTTTAACGGAAAGACCCCGGCTGTAAATGGGAAATG
>CALRSN020000025.1:0-12497 GCA_943370865.1 Bordetella parapertussis | reverse complement strand
GTGCAGAGAGCCAGTTAAAATTATTACCGATCAAGTCAAGGGGTTTTTATGAAATAAAAAGACAGGTGGATGGTAAGCAGGCGCTGTATAATATATTACTTGAAAAAAGAGAGCAAACGGCTATCTCAAAAGCTTCCACTATTTCCAATTCACAGGTGGTAGAAAATGCCGCACCCACTTCTAATCCTGTAAAACCTAACCGGCGGGCTATACAGATGCTGGCTATTCTTATTGGCCTGGCCATTCCTTCCCTTATCATCTTTATGCGGGAAGTGCTGAATGATAAAGTGACGACGAGGTTTGACATCGAAAAGATCACCGCTGCACCTATACTGGGAGAACTGGGGCACTCTTATTCGGATAGCACTTTGATTGTTACCAAGACCACCCGCAGCATGGTAGCCGAACAATTCAGGATTATCCGCTCTAACCTGCAGTATATACTTAATAAGAATGAAAAACCTGTCATACTGGTTACATCTTCTTTCAGCGGGGAGGGTAAATCATTTGCCAGTACGAACATGGGAGCGGTGATGGCACTGACGGGTAAAAAAACAGTTATTCTTGAGTTTGATATCCGTAAGCCAAAAGTATTATCAGGTCTGGGAATGCCTAAACGTGCCGGTATCACCAATTTCTTAGTTGGGAAAACGGATAACCTGGATGAACTGGTTGTGCAGGTACCTGATCATGATACCCTCTTTGTATTGGCCTGCGGACCTATTCCTCCCAACCCTTCTGAATTATTACTCGGGGAGCGGCTGAAACTGATGTTCGACCTGTTAAAAGAAAAATTTGATGTCATCATCATAGATACAGCACCGGTAGGTATGGTAAGTGATGCGATGACACTTGGTAAGCAGGCTGATTGTACGTTGTATATAGTACGTCAGGGACATACATTCAAGAAGCAGATAACGATGATCGACGAATTCTACCGGGAAAATAAATTACCTAAGGTTTCCATTATCATCAATGATATTAAGATAAAACCAGGCTATGGCTACTATGGCTATGGCCGTTATGGTTATGGTTATGGCTATGGTTACGGTGGTTATTACGAAGAAGAACATCCGCCACAGACTTTCTTTGAACGTTTTTTAGAAAAGCTGGATGTCAGGAAGTGGTTTAAAAAGAAAAAGAAGAAATAAGTATGCGTATTCTGGTTACCGGGGGGGCAGGATTCATTGGTTCTAATCTTGTGGCAGCCCTGCTCAATGATAAAAGAGTAAGTTTTGTTCGTGTATTAGATAACCTGGCCACGGGTTCTTTGCAGAACATTGAAGAATTTACAACAGACCCCCGTTTTGATTTTGTGGAAGGAGACATAAGGGATTATCAAACCTGCCTCCAGGCTTGTGATGGCATTGACCGGATCACTCACCAGGCTGCATTAGGTTCTGTTCCCCGTTCCATCAATGATCCGCTGACAACAAATGGAGTTAATATCACCGGTACCCTGAATATTTTCACTGCTGCCAAGGAAAAAGGAATCAGCAGGGTAGTATATGCAGCCAGTTCTTCCACGTATGGCGATCATCCTGATTTACCCAAAGTGGAAGATATCATCGGTAAACCACTTTCTCCTTATGCCGTCACCAAGTATGTGAATGAGCTCTATGCACAGGTGTACGGTAATTTATATGGTGTCGGGTTCATCGGGTTACGCTATTTCAACATATTTGGTCCTAAACAAAACCCGAATGGCCCCTATGCTGCAGTAATTCCTCTTTTTGCAGAGGCGTTATTAAATAATAAACCTCCGACTATTAATGGGGATGGCAGTCATAGCCGGGATTTCACTTTTGTTGCCAATGCTGTGCAGGCAAATATCCTTTCTTTATTTACTGAAAACGATAAGGCCGTGAATCAGGTTTATAATATTGCCTGTGGTCACCAAACTTCTTTGCTCCAGTTATTTGACTACCTGAAGAAGGAAGCCGCCAGTACCCTGCAACCCTTATTGGGTCCCGAACGAAAGGGTGATGTAAAACACAGTCTTGCTGATATCTCAAAAGCCCGTCAATTACTGGAATATGACCCCGCTGTCTCGGTAGAAGAAGGATTAGCCAGCACCTTTAACTGGTATAAAAAAAATAAGAAGTAATCATGGCCAAAACAATTATCATCACGGGGGGGGCCGGGTTTATCGGTTCCCATGTGGTAAGACTGTTTGTGAATAAATACCCGGAGTATAAGATCATCAACCTGGATGCACTTACTTATGCAGGTAACCTGGAAAATCTGCGGGATATTGAAAATGCGCCGAATTATTATTTTGAGAAAGCTGATATCATGAATGCAGATCAGCTGGAAAGAATTTTTGTACTGCATAACCCGGATGGCGTTATTCACCTGGCTGCAGAAAGTCATGTGGACAGGTCTATTCACTCACCGCTTGATTTTGTGTACACGAATGTTATAGGAACTGTGAACCTTTTGAACACGGCCAAACATTTCTGGAAAGATAAGATGGAAGGAAAACGTTTCTATCATGTATCCACAGATGAAGTATACGGTGCACTTGGTGATACAGGGTTCTTTACCGAAGAAACAAAGTACGACCCGCATTCCCCTTATAGCGCATCTAAAGCTTCCAGCGACCATTTTGTAAGGGCCTATCATGACACTTACGGGTTACCGGCCGTGGTATCCAATTGTTCCAATAATTACGGACCCAATCATTTCCCGGAAAAACTGATCCCTTTATTTATCAATAATGTGATTAATAAAAAGCCGTTGCCGGTGTATGGAGATGGTTTATATACCCGTGACTGGCTTTATGTAAAGGACCATGCCAGGGCTATTGATATTATCTTTCACGAAGGCAAAACAGGAGATACCTATAATATCGGCGGATTTAATGAATGGAAGAATATTGACCTCGTTAAGTTGTTGTGCAAACTGATGGATGAACGCCTTGGTAACCCGGCGGGCACCAGCGAACAACTCATTACTTATATTAAAGACAGGCCGGGTCACGACCGCCGTTATGCTATTGATGCCAGCAAGATCAGTAAAGAACTCGGGTGGAAACCATCCGTTACATTTGAAGAAGGCCTAGCCCAGACAATCGATTGGTATTTTCAAAATACAGAATGGCTGCACCATGTCACCAGTGGTGAATACCAGCAATATTATCAAAAACAGTATGACAAGACACCCTGAAAAAAATACTAACTGTTTTTGATGAGCCAACCACCAGCAGTTGTCCCAGCGGAGAAAGAGAAAATATTTTTCCCTAACCTTGACGGGTTACGGTTTTTCTCTTTTCTAATAGTATTCTTTGCACATATATTCGCCACTAACTCCGAATCTATACGCAGCGAAGGCTGGTACCGGCTTTTTAAAGGAAGGTTGTTCAATGATGGTGATATGGGAGTTAGTTTTTTCTTTGTGCTGAGCGGGTTCCTCATCACTTACCTGCTGATCAAAGAAAAACAACTGACGGGAATTGTACATATTTCTTCTTTTTATATCAGGAGAGCATTAAGGATATGGCCGCTGTACTATTTCTGTGTGTTGTTCGGTTTCCTGGCTTTCCCGGCTATCAAGACAGCACTAGGGCAAGCGCCAAATGAAACGGCGGACCCATTACTGTGCTCTTTGTTCCTGAATAATTTTAATGCCGTTTTTAATGGCCCGCCTGATTCTTCCATCTTATCGGTGTTATGGAGTGTGGCGATCGAGGAACAATTTTATTTACTGTGGCCTGTTCTTTTCTTCCTGGTACCGGCGAAAAGACACAAGTATATTTTTGTGGTGGTCGTTGTGGTTTCCCTGCTGTACCGTTTTGTTTACAGTGACAGGCAGATTGAACTACTGACCCTGGGGGTTATTTCAGATATGGCCATTGGAGGTTTGGGAGCTTATCTCTGTATTGCAAATAAAAAATTCCTGCAAAAGGTTGAACAAATAAGCGGTTGGTTTCACCTGGTTCCTTATGCAGTAGTCGTGATTCTTTTATTTTTCAGGCATGAGATTTTTGTCACACCAGGGCTGATCATTTTTAAACGGCTGATCGTTTCCTTTTTCTTTTGCTGGATCATACTGGAACAGAACTTTTCGAAACATTCCTTTTTTAAAATATCAAAGCTGAAAACGATCAGCACTTTGGGAAAATATACCTACGGACTTTATTGTTTACATACCATTGCAGTATTGATCGTGGCTGTCGGGTTGGGGAAGCTGGGATTGAATCATTCTTCCTGGCAACTTTGGCTCTTTGAGTTGCCGTTGGCTATGGCCCTCAGTATCGGGTTAAGCTATATCAGTTATCATTTTTTTGAGAAAAGGTTCTTAAAACTAAAAGACCAGTTTGCCTTTATAGTAAAAGGATAAGGCCGGTCTGTTTACTGAATAAATTTTTTCTGTATGAAAGGGATCATTCTTGCTGGTGGAAGTGGTACGAGATTATACCCGATCACCAAAGCGATTTCCAAGCAGCTAATGCCGATCTATGATAAACCGATGATCTATTACCCGCTGTCCATCCTGATGATGGCCGGCATTAAAGATATCCTGATCATTACAACGCCGGAGGACAATCCTCAATTCAAGCGATTGCTGGGAGATGGCAGCCAGGTGGGTTGCCGTTTTGAATATGCGATACAGGAAATACCCAACGGGCTGGCACAGGCTTTTGTTATTGGCGAACAATTTATTGGTACTGATAAAGTGGCATTGATACTGGGCGATAATATATTTTACGGAACGGGGTTAGAGCAGCAATTAACTACACTGACCGATGTGGAAGGAGGTTATGTATTTGCGTACCAGGTCAGTGATCCTGAACGGTATGGTGTGGTAGAGTTTGACAGGAACAGTAAAGCTATTTCTATTGAGGAGAAACCGGCTGCTCCAAAATCCAATTATGCCGTACCCGGTTTATACTTTTACGATAATGAAGTGGTATCCATTGCCAAAAAGCTGCAACCATCACCAAGAGGTGAATACGAGATCACTGATGTAAATAAGGAATACCTGCAACGGGGCACCTTGAAAGTAGCCATTCTTGACCAAGGAACTGCCTGGTTAGATACAGGAACTTTTGATTCGCTGAGTGATGCCAGTGAATTTGTACGGGTGATCGAGAAAAGACAGGGAACGAATATTGGTTGTATTGAAGAGATTGCTTACCGGAAAGGTTTTATAACGAAAGACCAATTGCTGGTATTGGCTGATGCCCTCGCAAAAAGCGGCTATGGCAGCTATCTTAAAATAGTGGCAAACCGTTGATATGAGTTGGTTAGCACATCCTACTGCTGTTATTGATGAAGGTTGCCGGATCGGAGAAAAGACCCGTATCTGGCATTTCAGTCATATTATGCCGGGCAGCGAGATTGGTCATCATTGCAATATCGGCCAGAATGTTTTTATAGCAACCGGTGTAAAAATTGGCAACAATGTAAAAGTGCAGAATAATGTGTCGGTATATGAAGGAGTGATTTGTGAGGACGATGTGTTTATCGGCCCCTCTGTTGTATTTACCAATGTATTGAATCCACGGAGTGCTATCAGCCGCAAACATGAGTATAAAGAAACGATCATTCGGAAAGGGGCTTCTATTGGTGCCAACGCTACAATTGTCTGCGGAGTGGAAATTGGAGCTTACGCTTTTATTGGTGCCGGTGCGGTGGTCATAAAAAATGTTCCGGCTTATGCATTAGTAGTGGGAACACCTGCAGTACAAAAAGGATGGATGAGTGAATACGGCCAGCGCCTGGTATTTGATACGTCAGGAAAAGCCAGTTGTACTGAGAGTGGTCAGCAATACCAGATAAAAGGTGAAATGGTTACGAAAATCAGCGATTGAAATATTTTGCACTGACAGGCGTTGGAGGTTATATCGCTCCCCGCCACCTGAAAGCTATCAAAGAAACCGGTAACAGGCTGGTAGCTGCCTTCGATGTGAATGATTCGGTGGGGATACTGGATAGTTATTTTCCTGATGCCGTTTTTTTTACTGTTGCTGAAGAATTTGAACAGTATTTACAGCATTTAAAAAATAGCGGAACACCCGTTGACTACCTGTCGGTTTGCTCACCCAATCATGTGCATGAGGAACATGTATTACTCGGTTTCAGGGTGGGTGCTGATGTGATCTGTGAAAAGCCGGTGGTATTAACGCCGGAAAGCTTAACACTGTTAGAAAAATCAGCAATAGCCAGTGGGAAAAAGGTATCAACGATCATGCAGCTGAGATTGCATCCTTCTATTGTTGCATTAAAAGAAAGAATAAGTAAGGAGGCCGTTTCGCAACGATATGCGGTGGATGTACAGTATATAACAGCAAGGGGCCAATGGTATCATAACAGCTGGAAAGGTGATATCGGTAAGAGTGGTGGTATTGCCACCAATATAGGGATCCATTTATTTGATATGCTGCTCTGGTTGTTTGGGGTTGTGAAAGAAAACCGAGTTTCATTACATACAGCCGAAAAAGCGGCCGGAACGCTGATACTTGAAAAAGCAGATGTGAACTGGGGGCTGAGCATTGACGAAAATGATCTGCCTGTATCTGTAAGGAATGAAAAGAAAAGGATATTCCGTTCGTTAATGATCAACAATGAAGAAATTGATTTTTCGGAAGGATTGATGACATTGCACACGGCCAGCTACGAAGCAATATTGGCTGGTAACGGATTTAGCCTGGAAACCACCGGCCCTTCGGTGCGGCTGGTTACGGATATACGAAATACCATTTTGTAATAACTGATCATTTTGATAAAAACGGCAACAAAAACAATACTGGTTTTATCACCTCATACCGATGATGGCGAACTGGGATGCGGAGCCAGTATAGCAAGATTCACTAGCGAAGGATGCAGGGTTATTTATGCGGCCTTTTCCTTATGCAGGGATTCTTTGCCAGCTGGATTTGCCCCGGATACTTTAGCCAGAGAAGTGAAGAAAGCAACAGCGAAACTGGGTATTGACAAAAACGATCTTGCGTTATTCGATTACCCGGTGCGCAGGTTTGGGGAACAGCGGCAAGCTATATTGGACGACTTATTACACTTAAACAAGAAATATAAACCGGGTATCGTGTTTGCTCCTTCCTCTGCAGATATACACCAGGACCACTGCGTTATATATACCGAAGCCTTACGGGCCTTTAAGTACAGCAGCATTTATGGCTATGAGATGCCCTGGAATAATTTTTCATTTTCCGGCACTACTTTTATTACGGTCAACCGCAGGCAGCTTGAGAAAAAGATAGTTGCATTATCTCAATATCAATCACAGCAGCACCGGTCTTACATACAGCCATCTTTTATAGAAGCATTGGCAACAGTCCGGGGTGTGCAGTCCGGTTCAGTGTATGCGGAGTGTTTTGAAACGATACGTTCAGTTGTTTAGTTTTATTTTGGTTGCAGCATATACCATTGATCAGGTATAGTGAGCATTTCATAATTAAGATTTCCGTCTACCACGCCTTTCCAGATCTTACCCTGGTAGTTGGGATCAACTTTGAAGCTCCTGATCTCAATACCGCCCGGTTGGGTTTCCAGTAATGTGGTGGCTACCGGTTTGCCAGCTGGGTTGTAAATAGTAAGGCCATTTAACTGAACCTTATATTTTACTTCGGTGGTACCCGGTGGAACATAAAAAAAGGTTGGATACCATGGGTCCTTATAAGTGTTTTGATTGTTACTGTTAAGAAAAGCCATTTTACCACGGGGTGATGGCTCGAAGAACAGCCAGGTACCATTGAGAGTAAGTTTTAGGCGGTAGGTTGTTTTATCGGCTGCGTTAACAAAAAAGGTTGTTTCACCTGCCGGAACCGTTACGGTATAAACGCCTTCTTTGATTTTGATGGCTTTATCATATACGCTGCTATAATCCGTATTGGTCCCGGAGATCGTAATGGCAGGAGTAGGGTTACCTCCCGTTAATGACCAGTTGATGCTGATGGTGGATGGTTTTTCAGCATAGAAAGTAAAATAACCCCTCACATAATTATCACCCTGCACAGTTATTTCCTTTACAGGAGTGAATTGCTTTTTAGCAGTTGTGATAACCGATGTTGTTGACAGTCGCATTGTTTGCTGTTCCGGTTGATTCTTCGTTGCATGGCCCGTCTTTTCATACAGGACAGTGAGTTGTTTTGCTGAGTAGGCAGCTGTGATCACCGGTTGTTTCCAGTAAGCTTCAGGATCTTCGGATTCCGGGAATGTGAGGGCATGCAGTTTTTGATACCGTTGGGTGGTAGCTGCATCTGGCCCGGGAGTATTTAAAAAACCGTAAGAGATCAGTTGCATGATGCGGTAACTATGGACGATCTTTTTTTCATACAGGGTCCAGGCCATTTTAAAGAATGGCAGCATCCGTTGCTCCAGGTTACCGGTTTGCAGGTTTTGAGATTCCTGGTACAAACGGATATAGACTAGATAGAGTTTAAGTTCTTCGAGCCTTTGCTGAACAAGCGGGTCACTGTTTAATGATACAGCCTCCTGCAAAAAATTGAAAGCTGACTTTAGTTGAGAATGACTGAACTGGTTTTGCCGGTAGAAAAGGGCAAAAAGTTTTTGAACAGCAGGTGATGCTTTACCGTACAGGTCTTTGACGAGTTGATTATAGGGTATTTCCCATTTAGTATTTCCATCGGCCATATAGCGGGAGAGTACCCATAACGGAATAGCAGTGGCAAACTTGCTGTACGATGTTTCATAGGTAGTGCCTTCAGAACCCGACCTGGCTGCATGGAGTGCACGGGTCATTAGTTCATCCAGGGCATAACCAGCCGGCAAGTCCCAATGGCTATCGGGATATTTATAGTAATCGTATAATCCAAAACGCTTTGCTTTTTCTGACCAGCGTTTGATAAAAGCAGGTCCGAAAGCCACTGATTGAAACTGGTAAGGGATGATCTGAACAAAGACCCGGGGATGGAGTGGAAATGAAGGAACATCTGCATGCTGACTATAAGCATAAAGGTTGACACCTATGTTGGGGTGACCAGGAAACAGTTTATCTAATTTTTGTGCCGCTATGTTGGCTGCATAAAAAACCTGGTCGCTGGGTGTACTGAGTTTAGTGCCATTGATTGTTGCAGATCCCGGCATATAATCGCCTCCATCAGCAGGCTCAATAGAAACCATATCCCGGATATAAACGGGTGGTAATTTGTAATTTTTGTCTGTATATTTTTTGATTACCCAGTCAGTAAAATAATCCAGTGCCGCCGGGTTGTAATAGTTGAGTTTGGTGTTGACGTTCACTTGCCCGTTTTGTTTGATTGGGGTGGCTGTCCAAGAGGGGTTTTTTTCCAGCAGGGCTGTGTTATTGAGATTAAAAGTTTCGCCTACATGACCGCCTAATGGAAATTCAGTGCCAAAGCCATTACGCCATTTCCAGAGTTGCCAGGCTTTTTGCACTGATCGGTCGGCATCAGAACGGCCTGATCCAAAACCACCGGTACCGAAGAAATCACGGATACGCAGGTTGGGGGTAACTGTTTTACTGGTTTTGCTAAAAATATTAATACTCGACGGGATGATGGTATAGATATCATCCGGAAGGTAGAATTTAAAACCAAGATCACGGAGATAGCGGTACACACCAAAGATCAGCCCGTTGATCGTGGGAGCCTGGAATTGTACAAGGTCTTTACCGTTACTGCTGATGATACAACTTTCGCCGGTTTTATAAGAGCCGGAGGCAATGATCATTAAATTAAAGCCCTGTTGTGTTTTTTGACCGGGTACCATATCCCAGGCTTTACGAGTGGTTTTCTCCAGCAATAGTTCAAGATCAGCAGCCACTTCGGTGGGAAAATCGGAAGGGAAGGTAACCTGGTAATTACCCTGAGGAGCTGCTGAAACACCTGGTAATAACGCAGGAACGATCAGTGTTACTATCAATAGGAGGACGTTTTGTGACAGGATCTTTTGCAGCTTCTTGATCATACAACAGGTTTTATGTGAGTGATGCAAAATATGTGCTTGAGGGTTTACAGTAATGTTAAAGAATTTTAGTCTTAGTTTATAACTTAGCCGGCAAATTGTAACCGCCGGTATTCAACCTATAATTTTTTATAAATAATCACTATGAGTCTGGATCTTAATGGGAAATCAATATTAATAACCGGGGGAACTGGTTCATTCGGGAAGGAGTTTACAAAAACGATCCTTAAAAAATGGCCTTCTGTCCGCCGAATTGTGATCTATTCAAGGGATGAACAGAAACAATTCCAGATGGCCAATGAATACCCGTTCTCCAAATACCCGATGATCCGTTTCTTTATCGGGGATGTCAGGGATCATGACCGGCTGAAAAGAGCCATGCAGGGAATCGATTATGTTATCCATGCAGCTGCAATGAAGCATGTACATATCGCAGAATACAATCCTGATGAATGCATCAAGACCAATATTGGCGGGGCCGAAAATGTTATCAAAGCCAGCCTGGAAACGGAGGTGCAAAAAGTGGTAGCCCTGTCTACCGACAAAGCTTGCGCACCTATCAACCTCTACGGCGCCACCAAGCTTACTTCTGATAAATTATTTATTGCTGCGAATAATATTAAAGGGAATAAAAATATTGTTTTCTCCGTAGTGCGGTATGGGAATGTAATGGGTTCTAACGGGTCAGTCATTCCGTTCTTTATGAATAAAAGAAAAGAAGGAGTAATACCGATCACGGATCCTAAAATGACAAGATTCAATATTTCCCTGGAAGATGGGGTAGAGATGGTATTACATGCCCTGGAGCATGCCTGGGGTGGTGAGATCTTTGTTCCGAAGATACCATCTTACCGTATCACCGAAGTAGCAGAAGCCATTGCACCGGACTGCAAACAAAATGTGATCGGTATCCGGCCCGGGGAGAAAGTACACGAAGAGATGATCACTGCTTCAGACTCTTTTACCACGTATGACCTGGGAAGGTATTATGTTATCCTGCCACAGGTGCCTGTCTGGGAACTCGGTGATTTTATCAAACAAAAAAAGGCAGTAAGGGTCCCGGACGAGTTTCATTACAGTTCAGGGGCCAATACAGAATGGCTAACGATCAGCCAGATAAGAGAGCTCATCAAAGAACATGTTGATCCAAATTTTAGCTGGTAAGTATTATATATAAATTCATGATGAAACCAATACCATACGGAAGACAGCATATAACACAGGAAGATCTGGATGCTGTTAATAAAACATTACTGTCAGATTTCTTGACACAAGGTCCGGCGATTAAAGAATTTGAAGACCAGTTTGCTGCTTATATAGGGGCCAGGTATGCGGTTGCATTGGCTAATGGCACCGCAGCATTGCATTTATGTGCTCTTGCTCTTGATGTTAATGCAAACAGCACGGTTATCAGCAGCCCTATCACTTTCGCAGCCTCTTCTAATTGCATACGGTATTGTGGTGGCAAAGTGGAACTGGCAGATATTGACCCGGACACATTACTGATCGACATGGATGCAGTGGAGAACATGCTGGAGCAGGCTAAGCCGGGAACCTATACGGGAATTATACCGGTGGATTTTGCCGGAAGAGCTGTTAACCTGGAGAAGTTAAGGGCTATTGCTGATAAATATAAATTATGGATCATTGAGGATGCCTGTCATGCCCCCGGGGGTTATTTTACAGACTCAAAAGGGGTTCAGCAAAAATGTGGTAACGGGCAATTCGCTGATCTTGCCATTTTTTCTTTTCACCCTGTAAAGCATATTGCCTGTGGTGAAGGAGGCATGATCACCACCAACCGGAAAGATCTTTATGATAAATTGCAGTTGCTTCGCACACATGGTATCACGAAAGACCCGCAGTTATTGCACGAAAATCATGGGGGCTGGTATTATGAAATGCTGGAATTAGGGTATAACTATCGCCTCACCGATTTCCAGGCGGCACTCGGTTCTTCCCAGCTCAAACGGGCAGATGAGGGACTTACCCGGAGAAAAGCTATTGCTGCACGATATGACGAAGCATTTGCAGGTACCACAATAAGAACATACCCTGTTCCTGCAACAGAAGGCCATGCCTACCACCTGTATGTGATTCATACCCAACACCGCAAAGAACTCTACGATCACCTGCGGACAAATAATATTTTTGCGCAGGTACATTATATACCTGTGCATTTGCAACCTTATTACCAGCAACAGGGATTTAGAAAAGGCCAGTTCCCCAAAGCGGAAGCATATTATGAAGGTTGCCTTAGTTTACCTATGTATCCTACACTGACAGATGACGAGCAGGAATATGTTATCAAAACCATTCTTTCATTATAAAAAATCTGTATGAACGAGCAACAAAAATTCTGGAAAGAAGAATATGCATCATCCTATATCGAAAAGAATTCCGATTTCGATTTTGATATGGGGGTGCAGGGCTGGAAGGAGATGCTGAAGAAAGCCGGGCCTGTTCATTCTTTCCTGGAATGCGGAAGTAATATTGGGCGGAATATCGGATTTTTATCAGCAATTTACCCTGCGGCACAGAAATCACTTATTGAATTAAGCCCAGCCGCTTACGAAATTGTTACAAACC
>CALRSN020000024.1:0-12528 GCA_943370865.1 Bordetella parapertussis | reverse complement strand
TGAACTATATCCAATAAAGAATCTTGCGGACACCTGGCCGGTGAAGAAATTCTGGATAAAGGCATTTGTTATTTATGCACTGGCAGAGGCATTATTTCTTGGAGCAACTTATTTTATTACTTTTTCAAAATGTCAATCTTGTGTACTTCCTGTTCCTTTCTATTTGTGGCAATTCCTGGCCAATTTGCTGCTGACGGCCCTGTTTTGGTATGCGCTGGCCTTTTTTTATAAACAGGCTTTATGGAAGACGATCACGGCAAATATTCTCGTTTTCTTTCTCTATTATTTTATTTATGCCGGTATGTTGTATGCAGTACTCAATTCAGGACAAGAATGGCTCCTGGGAAAACCGCTGCAATCCCGGTCTTTTCAATATGTCGTGTATAACTCGTGGTTCGATATCGGGAAATACGTAGTGAAGTTATCGGCTTTTTATGTGCTGAGATTTTATGCAGAGTACAGGAAGGCCGCCAGCCAGCGGCTTCAACTGGCTGTTATAAATAAAGACATGCAGCTAAATTTACTGAAGCAACAGCTCAATCCCCATTTTTATTTTAAT
Organism: Bordetella parapertussis; assembly: GCA_943370865.1. Taxonomy (GTDB): domain Bacteria; phylum Bacteroidota; class Bacteroidia; order Chitinophagales; family Chitinophagaceae; genus CADEDV01. Next base: position 11,969 of record CALRSN020000024.1, on the reverse strand, counting down.
ACACTCAATAACCTGTACGGATTATCCCGTAATAATCATCCAAAGCTGCCGGCGGCCTTGAACCAGTTGTCTGATATTATGCAGTATGTAATAACGGACTGTAATCATCATAAAGTATCACTTGGCCAGGAGATCAATTTTCTCCGGAGTTATATTGAACTGGAGAGGCTGAGATATGAAAGCGATACCGTTATTGAGTTTGATGTGAAAGGAGAAGTCAGGGGTCAACAGATCATTCCGCTTTTGCTGATACAATTTGTGGAAAATGCGTTTAAACATGGGATGAAGGAAAAGTCGAAAAATGACTGGATGAAGGTGAATACTTCGATAGCCGGTAATGAATTAGTATTCAGGGTAAGTAACAGTAACTATACTTCTTTGCCAACGGGAGGCATTGGTATCAGCAGTGTAAAAAATATACTTGAACTGCAATACCAGGGTAAGTATGAGCTGCAGATGCGGCAGGAGGATCACTGCTTTTCAGTAACTTTAAAACTGGGTTTATGATGAAACAAATCACCTGTGCTGTAATTGATGATGAGCCAATTGCCCGGCAAATACTAGAGGATTTTATCGGGCAGGATGAACGGCTGCTGCTAAAAGGAGCCTATAAAAATGCAAAGGAAGCACTGGCTGGAATGACAGCTTCGCCTGTAGAACTTGTCTTTCTCGATATTAATATGCCGGGTCTTACGGGTTTCCAGTTTTTAAAGGCAATGACCAATCCACCTGCTGTGATTTTTACAACGGCCTACCGGGAACATGCCCTGGATGGTTTTGAGGCCAATGCGATTGATTATTTATTGAAGCCTATAGCCATAGAACGGTTTCTGCTTTCTGTAAACAAAGCCTGGAAATACATCCGGTCAGCAGATCAGGAGGCGACGGAGACAGGAACAGGAACTGCAGAAAACAGTGATTTTTTCTTTGTAAAGGCCGATGGGGGGTTGGTTAAAATATTCTTTACAGAAATACTCTTTATAGAAGCCCTGAAGGAATATGTAAAGATCGTAACGAAAGATAAATCTGTTATTACGTATCATACCATTTCCGGCCTGGAAGAAAAACTGCCGGTCGGAAAATTCTACCGAATCCACCGCTCCTATATTGTGAGTATTAATGCTATTACAAGTATTGATGGATTTATGGTTAAGATAGACAAGCATGAGCTCCCGGTTAGCCGCACGGAAAGAGATCCTTTTGTAGCACTGATTGCCAGTGGGAAGATAATTTCCAAATAAATTCCCGTTCGTTGAATTGTTAACTCCGTTGGTAGAAAACCCATTTTTCTACTATTTAGACCTGTTAGTTTCATAAGAATTTTAGAAAGTAAATGTGTGCCCCTTAACATAAACAACAGGAAAAAAATTTATAAACGAAACATTGGCAAATGAAAAGAGATATAATCTTTACATCAATTTGCTGTTTTTATTGCTGTGCAGCCATTGCTCAAAATGTGGGTATCGGTACCAATTCCCCCGCAGCAAAACTCCATATCCGGGGTTCAGCAGATACTACTCAGCTTTTTATTGAAGCCAGCAGTATCCAATCAAATACTAATCCATTGGTAAAACTGCGTAACAACAGCGGTGCAGATCTGCTTTGGATTAATGCAGATAATGCTGCAAATAGTTTTATCGGCTATAATACCGGCAGGTTTAACAATGTTGGCGGTGGTGCCACAGGTAATTCTTTTTTTGGAAGTTTAGCAGCTGACTCAAATAATACAGGTGCGAATAATACAGCTATTGGTCGTGAAGCATTGCAATCAAACAATGCGGGAAACAATGCAACAGCAATAGGCTACCAGGCTATGCGATATACAAACAGTACGGCTGGCTCATTTGTTAATACAAATATTGCCGTAGGTTACCAGGCTTTAAGGGGTTCAGTTGTTCCTGCTAATAATACCGGTACTGGTAATACTGCAACCGGCTATCAATCCATGTTAAACAACAGCACTGGTTTTAATAACACAGCATATGGCAGACATGCACTTTTAACAAATACGGATGGTGATAATAATACAGCAATAGGTTATCAATCGCTTTCTGATAATACAACGGGGCTTAATAATACGGCAACAGGGTTTCAATCGCTATTTAATAACATAAGCGGCGACAGAAATACTGCATACGGCCCATCCGCATTATCATCAAATGTTGGAGGAAATAACGGGACAGCTCTTGGGTATGGAGCTATGTCATTAATTAATAACCAGGCCACATCTTTTACAAACAACAATGTCGCGGTTGGCTATGAAGCGTTGAGAGGCTCCGTTAGTGCCTCAGCTAATACAGGCACATACAACAGTGCTTTAGGGTACCAATCTTTACGCAACAATAGTTCCGGAAGCGGTAATACAGCGATGGGATACAATTCTCTTATCACCAACAGTACAGGCAATGCAAACGCTGCATTTGGGTATTGGTCACTCACCGATAATAGTACAGGCAGCCAGAATACTGCCATCGGGTGGCAGGCATTAAGATATAACACAACGGGAGATAGTAATACAGTGAGTGGTACTAATGCTATGTTAGATAATACTACCGGACGTAATAATGTAGCCATAGGTGCTAACGCATTACGGCAAACAGTTGTCGGCAGCAACGGTACTGCTATTGGATACAATGCAATGGCACGTTACAATAGTAGCGCAGTAACGTTTACTAATTTTAATGTGGCTGTAGGATATGAAGCATTGTTTGGGAGCTCTAATACGGATCCTTCACTTATTACCGGAAATAATAATACCGCTATAGGGTACCAATCACTATATAGTAACGGGTCAGGAGGTAATAATATCGCTGTAGGTAAGGAGGCTTTATACAATAATTCTAATGGGAGTTTTAATACATCCGTTGGGATGTTCTCACTTTTTAATAACTACGGGAGTGATCGAAATTCAGCCGTAGGCTACAGTGCAGGAAGCGCCTTTGTAAATAGTGATGATTGCACTTTTATTGGGTACAATAGTGAGTCAAATGCAGCACTTAACTTTAATCAGACAGCTATTGGAAGCGGCTCGATAGTAACCGGCTTCGATAGAGTCCGTATTGGTAATAATAATGTTACATCCATCGGCGGACAGGTAGGGTGGACTACTTTTTCTGATGGCAGGTTTAAAAAAAATATCAACGAAAATATTCCCGGGCTTGATTTTATTTTAAAACTAAGGCCTGTTTCTTACACCACTGATATTGCTGCACTTAACCAGTTTATTGGAGTTGATGAAATAAGAAAGATAAAAGAAAGCCGGGGTGAAAAATTTACTGTTGCCAAAGCTGATTACCAGGAGGCCATCCGCTACTCCGGATTTATCGCACAGGAAGTGGAGAGTGTTGTAAAGCAACTCGGATTTTCGTTCAGTGGAATAGATGTCCCTACTAACGATAAAAGCCCTTATGGGATACGCTATGCAGAGTTTGTAGTGCCGCTGGTAAAAGCAGTGCAGGAACAACAGAAAATAATTGAGGAACAAGCCAGGATGAGCAACCAGTTGCAAATTCAGTTGGATAATTTGAGTAAGGAGCTGGCTTTGTTAAAAGAAAAAATAAAATAGCCAATACAGTAGTAGCCGCAATTACACTATAAGCCTTTTTAGCCCTATTTATCTGAATACAAGGTCTTCTAGCTATAGCAACTTAAAATAATACCTGTATGAAAAAAATTATACTAAATACATCCCAGGGCAGTTTTTTAATTGATACCAATGCCATTATGCGGGTGGAAGCTTCTTCTAATTACTCAAAAATTTTTTTTAGTGATGGCAAAATGCTGCTGACAGCAAAATTACTTTGGTGGTTTGAAGAACAGTTAGAAGAAGAGTCCTTCACCCGTTTGCACCGCAGCCATCTGATTAATAACCGATATTTACAGTTGCAGAAATGCAGCGGAAAATCAGTGGAATTGCTGAACGGGAAGGTCGTTCCTGTTTCACGAAGAAGAAAAAAAGATGTATTACAAAAATTGGCTGCAGCCTGCAGCCTGTTATTTTTCTTTTCTTATGCTACCATTATCAACCAGCCAGCATACTATTAGAAAAACACAATACTTTAGCGAAGACTTAACCAGCCATTACGAGATAATAATTCTTCTTGCCTTTCTGTACCAGGATATATTTACCATGCAGGAGAAGAGAACTGTCAACAGTCATTTGCACATTTTCTACTTTCTTCCTGTTGATGCTGACGCCACCGCCCTGCACTGTTTTCCGGGCTTCTCCTTTACTTGGAAATATATTTGTTTCCGCTAAAAAAGAAACGACATCAATACCTCCGGCAATTTTATCGTTGGCAAAATCAGATTTCACAACACCTTCCATTCCTTCAAGATCTTCAATGCTTAATGATTCAGCCGGGGCCGTTTGATTGGCAAATAGTTTTTGAGTTGTTTCAATGGCTTTAGCTAATTCTTCCTTCCCATGTACAAAGGCAGTGATCTCTTCAGCAAGGCGTTTTTGTAACATACGCTGACCGGGATCTTTACTATGTTCGCTTAAGATCGTTTCTATTTCTGCTTTGGAGAGGAAAGTAAAAATTTTGATCCACTTTTCTGCATCGGTATCACTGGCATTGAGCCAGAACTGGTAAAACTGGTAAGGGGATGTTCTTACCGGGTCCAGCCACACGTTTCCACTTTCGGTTTTACCAAATTTGCCACCATCCGCTTTTGTGATCAGGGGGTTGGTAAACACAAAGGCTTCGCCACCGGCTTTTCGGCGGATCAACTCTGTACCGGTCGTCATATTGCCCCACTGGTCACTACCACCCATTTGCAGTTTGCAGCTCTTATGCTGGTAGAGCCAGTAAAAATCATATCCCTGCATCATCTGGTAGGCAAATTCAGTGTAACTGATGCCTGTTTCTCCTTCAATGCGTTTTTTTACACTGTCCTTGGCCATCATATAATTGACTGTTATGTGCTTGCCCGCATCCCTGAGAAAATCGATAAATGATATATTCCTGAACCAATCATAGTTATTGGCCATTTCAGCGGCATTGGGTTTGGCCGGGTCAAAATCAAGGAATTTTTCCAGCTGCGCTTTTACACCCGCCACGTTTTTCTGTAGCACTTCTTCACTTAATAGATTACGTTCTTCGCTTTTACCACTGGGGTCTCCAACCATCCCTGTAGCACCGCCTACCAGCGCAATGGGTTTATGGCCAGCCTTTTGAAAATGAACGAGTAGTAGGATGGGCACCAGGCTGCCGATATGAAGGCTATCAGCCGTTGGGTCAAACCCGATATAGCCGGTGGTCATTTCCTTTTTCAATTGTTCTTCGGTGCCTGGCATAATATCCTGGATCATCCCCCTCCATCGTAATTCTTCGATCATGTTCATAAAGTCGCTTAAGATTTGCGGCAAAAGTAAGACAGAATGAGTTTGTTACGCCTCCGGGCAATATTTTACTAACCTGTTCGTTTTCAAGTGTTAGCCTTTTTGCTCCTCCACCCTATGATTTCTGGAGCTTTAAGTCTAATTTTACAAGGTACTCGTACCTATGAAAAAACTCTGTCATTCTATTGCTTATTTGAAAATTCAATAATGAAAACGAACCGCCTTTTTCTAACCCTATTCCTATCTCTTTTTTTCCTGTCCGCCACTGCACAATTCAGGAAATATTCCAACGAATTTTTAAACATAGGAGCTGGTGCCCGGGGGCTTGCAATGGGTAGTGCACAGGTTGCGTCTGTAACCGACGGAACTGCCGGCTACTGGAACCCTGCGGGCCTGGTGAATATAAAAGATCATCCGCAAGTGAATATCATGCATGCTGAATATTTTGCCGGTATTGGTAAATATGATTTCGCCAGCATTGCTTTTCCCGGAGCTAATAATAAAAGAACATTTGCCGTCACCGGTCTTCGTTTTGCAGTGGATGATATCATGAATACATTATTCCTGGTGGAACCCGATGGTTCGCTGAACTATAATAATATCCAGGCTTTTTCATCCGCTGATTATGCATTCATTTTTTCGTATGCTCAAAAACTGAAAGAAACAAAAAATAAGAACATCAATTTTGGAGTGAATGCAAAAGTGATCCATCGCAACGTAGGCAAATTTGCTAAAGCCTGGGGCTTCGGTTTAGATGCGGGGTTGCAAATTCAGAGCAAACAATGGAGGTTTGGTATTTCCGGCCGTGATATCAGCACCACCTTCAATGCCTGGTCATTTACTTTCACTGAACGGGAAAAAGAAGTTCTTTACCTGACGAACAATGAGATACCTGTTAAGTCAACTGAATCTACTGCACCACGCTTGGTGCTTGGTGTTGCCCGTGATTTCAAAATCAATAAAAAAACAACCCTGCTGGCAGAGTTAAATGCCGATGTGACTTTTGATGGACAGCGTAATACTATTCTCAGCTCTGATCCTGTCAGCGTGGATCCAAAACTGGGTCTTGAATGTAATTTCAACAATGTATTCTACCTGCGTGCCGGCATCAATAATTTTCAAAAAGCATTGGCTGACGGTGATACGCTTAACCAGAAAAAAGTGTGGATCTACCAGCCCAGTGCAGGCGCCGGTTTCAAGATATCAAATGTGACTATTGATTATGCATTTACCAACCTGGCCAATCAATCCAATCCCTTATTCACCCATGTATTTTCCCTGCGGTTAGACATGGTGGGCGATAAAAACAAAACGAAAAAGTGATCTGTATCCTGATAAAAATAATTGTATGAAACGATTTTTACTTTTCTTATTTATATCTACCAGTTTGGTGGCCCATTCACAAGTGTACAACAATGAATGGATCGACTATAGCAAAACCTACTATAAATTCAAAGTGGCTGTAACAGGGGTATACCGTATCAGCCAACCAACACTTTCTTCTATAGGTCTTGGCAGTACTGCTGCACAGGATTTCCAGTTATGGAGAAATGGAAAGGAAGTGCCACTTTATACCACCGTGCAAACAGGTGCACTGGGAGCTACAGATTATATTGAATTCTGGGGAGAGATGAATGACGGAAGGCCTGATAATGAGCTTTACCGGGAAGCTGATTACCAGTTAAATGATAAATGGAGTTTACAAACAGATACTGCAGCTTATTTCCTGACTGTAAATCCCGGCAATGCAAACCTTCGCCTGGTGCCTACTCCTAATACTATTGTAGGTAGCCCTACACCTGAACCTTTTTTCATGTATGTAGCAGGAAAATACTACAGAGACAGATTGAATGCGGGCTATGCACAGGTGGTCGGTGAAAATGTATACTCTTCAGCGTATGATAAAGGAGAGGGTTATTCATCCAGCGATATTGGTAAAAATGTTACCCGTACGGAAAGCCTGCCAAACCTATACGTTTACACCGGGCCTGGTGCTCCTGGGGCAGAATTTAAAATTCATGCTAGTGGAAATAACGGGCTAAACCCTAGGACATTCCGTGTAAAGATCAATGGTGATTCAATACTTGGACAGGAAATGAATTTTTTCGACTATGTGAAAGTGACAAAGCCGGTAGGCTTATCATCCATCAGTAGCGGCACAGCTACTGTTGAAATAACCAATTTGGCCACCGTACCCGGTTCTGACCGGATGGTGGTAGGTATGTTTGAATTAAAATATCCGCGACAATTTAATTTTGGTAACAACAGGAGCTTCCCTTTCAAACTTGCTGCTAATGTTGCGGGTAACTATCTAGAGATCAGTAATTTTAATTATGGGGCTATCGCTCCTGTTTTGTATGATATCACTAACGGAAGGAGGTACGTGGCAGATATCAGCAACCCTGCTCTATGTAAATTTGCTTTATTAGGTTCAGCCGTTGAGAGAGATTTAGTTTTGGTAAGCCAGGAAGCTGTGGCTATTACAGATGTTATCTCTTTTCAGCAACGAAATTTCGTGAATTATGAGCTGGCAGCGAACCAGGGAAATTATTTGATCATCACACATCCCTCACTACTCAACGGGTCTAATGGTACCCACCCGGTAGATGATTACAAAAACTATCGTAGTTCAGCAGCAGGAGGTAATCACAATGTAAAAGTATACCTGATCGATGAACTGGTGGACCAGTTTGGATTTGGAATAAAATTTCATCCGTTATCTATCCGCAATTTTATTCTTTGGGCCCGGGCAAAATATACGAACCCTGTAAAGAATGTTTTACTGGTTGGTAAAGGGATAAATTATATCCAGTACAGGGCTAATGAGAGCCATGCTGACCTCAACAAATTAGCGTTCATACCCACTTTTGGTCACCCGGCTTCTGATATGCTTTTAGCTGCTAACCCGGGACTCGATGAAATCCCAAAGGTCTCAATTGGACGTCTCGCTGTTATTACCGGCGATGAGTTAACTGTTTACCTTAACAAGGTGATAGAATATGAGCAAGCGCAGGCCTTTCAGTCCCCACTGATCCGGGACAAGGCCTGGATGAAAAATGTGGCGCATGTGGTAGGCGCCAGTGACGAAGGGCTTACTGCCGCTTTAGAAGCCAGTATGAGCCGGTTTAAAGATATTATTGTAGATACTTTTTACGGAGCTAATGTGCAAACTTTTACAAAAAATTCAGCTGAAACAGTTGAACAGACTAGCAATACACGAATAAAGAATCTTTTCGAAGAAGGATTGGGCCTGGTTACATACTTTGGTCACTCCTCTGCCACTACGTTAGAGTTTAATCTTGATAATCCTCAGAATTATAACAATCCCGGCAAGTATCCACTGTTTATATTGCTTGGTTGTAATGCCGGTAATTTTTTTAATTTCAACCCGCTTCGTTTACAAACCAAGGAAACGATATCTGAAAAATATGTATTAGCACAAAGCAGGGGAAGTATTGCTACTATTGCCAGTACACACCTGGGCATTGTTCATTACCTGGATATATATAATACAAAAAATTATACGGCCTTTGGTGTAAATAAGTACGGTTCAACAATTGGGGAAGCCATGATTGAAGCCATAATTCAGGTGTATAATTTAACAACGCAAAATGACTACTATGCCAGATTTCACCTGGAACAGGCTACTTTGCATGGTGATCCGGCATTAAGGCTTAATTCAACACCAAAGCCCGACTACGTAATTGAAGACCAGTTGGTAAGCATTAATCCTTCTTTTATTTCTGTGGCAGAAACTCATTTCAAGGTGTACGCTAAATTCATGAATATTGGTAAAGCGATTAACCGGGATATTGTGATTGAGGTGAAACGGACCTATCCTGACAATAGTACTGAAATAATCAGGAGAGATACTATCCCGGGAATCAGGTTCATTGATTCTCTTTCTTACACCCTACCTATAGTAGCTACAAGAGATAAAGGTCTTAATAAAATATCCATAGCAGTAGATGCTGATAATGTGGTGGATGAACTATATGAAACTAATAATGGGATTACTAAGGAATTTTTTATTTTCGAGAATGAAGCAAGACCGGTATCTCCTTACAACTATGCCATTGTAACCCGCCAGAATATTAAGTTACATGTGTCAACTGCAAATCCATTCAACGCGGTACAGGAGTATAAAATGGAGATAGACACTACCACATTGTTCAATTCTCCGCTTAAAGCCACACGTACAGTTAATTCAGCTGGGGGGCTTATTTCTTTTGATCCGGTACTTACATTTACAGACAGCACGGTGTATTACTGGAGAGTATCCCCAACACCTGCCTCGGGTGAACGGATTTGGAACAACGCTTCATTTATTTATTTACCTAATAGTGATGCAGGGTTTAACCAGTCACATTTTTACCAGCATACTAAGTCTGAACTGACCAGGATGTCAATTGATTCTGCTTCACGACTTTGGAAGTTCAATGAATCCATGAATAATATCTTTCTGCGGATGGGTACATATTCTACCAGCGGCTCCACTCAGGAAGGATCTTTAACTACTTCTTTTAATGGAGAGCCATTAGTAAGGCTTACCAATTGGTTTTCTTCACTAGTGTTTAATGTGGTGCACCCGGTTACATTTCATCCCTGGAGAAACCAGGTAGTGGTTCCTCATTCGTATGCGGGTGAACCAGCCAATCCCAGTTCGCTTGGCCAGGGGCTATATGGCAGCACCTCGCCTTTATTCATTAATAACCGGCCGTACAGTTTCGAGTTCCGTTATACAGATACTGCAAGCAGGAGAAAGATGATGAATTTCATGAGAGACACAATACCTGATGGTTATTATGTCGTTGTTAAAAATTTCACCCTATATCCCGGTGATTACCCGGCCTTCCCGGTTGCCTATGCCGCAGATTGGGCAGCGGATGAAGCTTTATATGGCCCGGGACAGTCCTTATATCATTATTTAAGAAATGCCGGTTTTGCGGGTATTGATTCTTTCTACAGGGCAAGACCATTTGGACTTGTATACCGGAAGAATGATCCTTCGTTTACGCCTAAATGGATGGTAGGAGATGGTGTATATGATAACCCAACTTTATCGGTTGATTGCCCCTCACCTGATACATTGGGATATGTTTACTCCCCAGTCTTTGGTCGTGCCAAAGCCTGGAAACAATTATTCTGGAGAGGGTCTGAGGCACCGGATGTTACACCTGGTGATGCTCCTTCAATTGACGTAGTGGGTGTCCGGTCAAATGGCACTGAAAGTACGTTGCTAAATGGACTCCAGTTAACCCAGCAGGATTATGATATCTCAACAATTGATGCGGTAGAATATCCTTACCTGCGTTTGCGGTTGCGGAACGTTGACTCCATTCATTATACCCCGTATCAATTAAGATACTGGAGACTAACCTATGACCCGGTACCTGAAGGAGCTGTGGCACCCAACCTGTTCTTTACTACAAAAGATACAGTTGATATTGGAGAGCCATTCGATTATAAAGTAGCGTTCAAAAATGTAAGTGATACCGACTTCGACAGTGTTAAAATAAAAATGGTAATTACGGACAGGAATAACATCGCCAATATAATTCCTATACCAAGGAGAAAGCCATTGCTCACGGTGAGCCCGAATGATACGCTACATATCGGAGCTACTATCCAGACGCAGAACCTTCCAGGTAACAATACTTTGTATGTGGAAGTTAATCCTGATGATGACCAGCCGGAGCAGTATTATTTTAACAACTTCACTTTCCGTAATTTCTATGTAAGACCCGATAGCCTTAATCCATTGCTGGACGTGACTTTTGATGGGGTTCATATACTTAACAGGGATATCGTTTCATCAAAACCCGATATTATCGTGAAACTGAAAGATGAAGCGAAGTGGATGATCCTTGATGATAACAGTTTAGCAAAAGTATCCGTTCGATTCCCGGATGGAAGTATAAGGCAGTTCCAGTTTAACAGTGATACCCTGCAGTTTACCCCGGCAGGCCAGGCACCGAATACAGATAATACAGCGACGATCAATTTTAAACCTCATTTCCTGGCAGATGGCGATTACGAACTGATCGTTTCCGGAAAAGATAAAAGTGATAATACAGCAGGAAATATCGAATACAGGGTGGCGTTCCAGGTGATCAATAAGCCAATGATCTCGAATATGCTCAATTACCCGAATCCGTTTACGACTTCTACTGCGTTCGTATTCACGATAACCGGCAGTGAAGTGCCCCAGAATATCCGGATCCAGGTAATGACCATCACCGGAAAGATCGTCAGGGAAATAACGAAGGATGAATTAGGGCCATTACATATTGGAAGGAACATTACCGAATTTAAATGGGATGGGACAGACGAATATGGCCAGAAACTGGCGAATGGTATTTATTTATACCGGGTGATCACAAACCTGAACGGCAAATCACTTGATAAATACAAAGCAGAAGGCGATAATACCGATAAGTATTTCAATAAAGGATACGGTAAAATGTACCTGATGCGGTAAAAAAGAGATTTTTATTTTCTAAATACGGGCTGCCTTGTGCAGCCCTTTTCTTTATTCGTAAACCAAAGCAGCCATGAATTGCTATTTTTGCTATTCTTTCAAAAAAAGTCTATGGCAAAGATTGGAATCAATATAGCAACCGGG
>CALRSN020000023.1:0-12747 GCA_943370865.1 Bordetella parapertussis | reverse complement strand
TTTAATCCCCTGCCAATCCCTTTTGGTATCCGTCTACCCCTGAAGCTGCCAAAAACTGCTATAATGAAAAAGATTCTCTTTTACCTGCTTATGCTGGTGAATAGCCTGTGGCTTTTACAACCCCTGTCAGCCCAGAAGAAAATAGTGGTCATGGGATCATCTACCGCAGCAGGCCAGGGATCAAGTTCACCTTCTACTTCCTGGGTGGGCCGCCTGCAATCTTATTTCCGGAAAAATAATGGTGATGGCCTTGATACAACTGTAACAAGTATTGCCAGGAGTGGTCATACGTCTTATGACCAGATGCCCACCGGTTTTGTACCTTCTATTCCGGGAAGGCCTTTACCCGATCCTAATCATAATGTGACAAGAGCCTTAAGTTTTTCCCCGGATGTTATTATTATCAACCTTCCCACTAACGACATTGCCAATGGTTATACCAAGAAAGAAAATATGGACAATTTCCGGGCAATGTACCAGGCGATCACAGCTGCCAATGTCAAATGCTATATCACAACCAGCCAGCCAAGAAGTTTATCTGTTGCCCTGCGGGATTCCTTAAAAACACTGGCAGATTCCGTACGAAATAATTTCGGGCTTTATTCCATTGATTTCTGGTCTGATCTCGTGAGTACTGACGGACTTAATTTTATAAGGCCGGAAGTAAGTGTGGGAGATGGTATTCATATCAATGATCTTGGACATAACTATGTTTTCATCCGGACGAGAGACCGGAATATTTTTGCCAACAATATTCCTCTTCCACTGAGACTAATAGATTTTAAAGCACAGCTAACTACTGATAAAGTGGTTTTGACATGGCGTTCAGAACTGGAAGAAACCGGAACCACGTATGAATTACAGAGAAAAACAGGAAGCAGTACCGGTTTCCAATCTATCTATTCCAGGACTGCTACCGGAACAGGTCAGGCAACTGATTACAGCTGGACAGATATGAGCCCTGTGGCAGGTCAAAACCAGTACCGGTTGAAAATGACTGAGCCCAATAAAGAATCCTACTCCTCTACAGTTAGTGTGATTTATAAACCGAAGAGTTTTGATATCCGCAGACTTTATATAGATAATTCGTTATCCAACCTGGTGGTGCAGATCAACAGCCAAAAAGAACAGCAGGTGCTGGTAGAACTGATCAACACCGCAGGTATTGTTCTATTGCAACGGAAACAAATAGTAAGCAGTTCGTTTAACCAGTTTAGTTTACCGGTAGCCCATCTTGCTGCCGGGCAATATTTTCTAAGAGTTAGAGATGCTGAAAACAACTATTCTGTACAGGCCTTTTTTAAATAACATTTTCTCTACTTGATAAACTTACCGCCGGTATGATTCCTTTCATACCGGCTTTTTTATCTATTTTCCACCAGTGCAATCATTATATCTGACATATAAATCCTCGCAGCTTCATTTTTTGAAGGCTGGCTCTGGCAATACTGTCATCCTTTGTTTTCATGGCTATGGTGAAACGGCGGATTACTTTGCATTTCTTGCTAAACTCCTCCCACCGGAGCAATACAGCCTGATCGCTGTTGATCTTCCTTTTCATGGGAAAACAGTATGGAATGAGGGGCTTAATTTTTTTCCGGACGATCTACAAAAGATCACTCAATTGATATTGGAACAATCTTCCATCACCCCGGGTCAGAAAATAATAGTAACAGGGTTTAGTCTCGGTGGCCGGATGGCTTTGCAGTTGTTTCAATCCATACCTGCTCAAATACACAAATTAGTATTAATGGCACCGGATGGGTTAAAAGTAAATTCCTGGTATTGGTTGGCCACGCAAACCAAGGCGGGCAATAAATTCTTTGCTTTCACCATGAAAAAGCCTGGCTGGTTCTTTGGCCTGCTCAGGCTGATGAATAAACTGAAATTAGTAAACAGTAGTATTTTCAAATTCGTGAATTTCTATATCGGCGATCCTGAAGTGAGGCGGTTATTGTACAGCCGCTGGACCACATTACGAAAAATAAAACCTTCACTGCCGGTGATCAAAAAATACATCAGGGAGAACAATACGTCCATACGCCTTGTTTATGGCAAACATGACCGGATCATTTTATCGTCGGTAGGTGAAAAATTCAAAAAAGGTATTGAAGAACACTGTACGCTTACCGTGATCAACTCGGGCCACCAGGTATTACATGAAAAACACAGCGAAGAGATCATACAAGCTTTGCTGTACTAAGCAGCAATGATTAGTTTTGCCGGGTTGCATGATTTTTACTTATATCATCATAGGAATCGCTTTGTGCTACGGCCTTCTTGTCATTTACTACTGGCATAGCTGGCGTTCTGTTCCTGTTTATGTTCCTGGTACTTTACAACCACAAACGAAAATATCTGTTATCATACCGGCAAGGAACGAAGAAGAAAATATAGCAGCATTACTACAGGCTTTAGAAAAGCAAACCTATCCCTCTTCACAGTTCGAAGTGATCGTTATAGATGATCACTCCACTGATAACACGGCAGGAATAGTAAAACAATTCCCGTCTGTAAAGCTGCTGCAACTTACGGCTGATAATATCAACTCCTATAAAAAGAAAGCGATTGAAACCGGTATTGCTGCTGCCAGTGGTCAGCTGATCGTTACCACTGATGCCGATTGCGTACCACCTCCAAAATGGCTGGAGACCATCGCTGTATTTAAAGAAGAAACCAATGCGGTCTTTATTGCCGCACCGGTAGCGATCAATTGCAATTCGTCGGTACTTCAAGTTTTCCAGGCCATGGATTTTATGGTACTGCAGGGAATAACTGGTGCTGTTGTTCATAACAACCAGCTTTCTATGTGCAATGGTGCCAACCTGGCTTACGAGAAGGACGCCTTTGTAGAAGTGAATGGATTTGCAGGTATTGATACTATTGCCTCGGGCGATGATATGCTGCTGATGCATAAAATCACGACACAATTTCCCGGTCTTGTGCAATACCTGAAAGCTAAAGAAGCGATCGTAGCCACTGCTCCCATGAAAACATGGCCGGCCTTTTTTAACCAGCGTATCCGCTGGGCTAGCAAAGCTTCTAAGTATAATGATAAACGGATTTTTCCTGTCCTGCTGCTTGTCTATCTTTTCAACCTTTCTTTCCTTGTTACAGCAATCGCCGGCTTCTGGAACAGCTATTATTGGTTATTGCTGCTTATCATATGGTTTTATAAAACTCTTGCAGAATTCCCCTTGTTCAGTTCAGTTGCCGGTTTCTTTGATAAACGATGGACCCTGCAATACTTTTTCTTCTTTCAACCACTCCATATTCTTTATACTATTGTTTCGGGTTTTTTCGGGCAAATGGGCAACTACGAATGGAAAGGCAGGAAAGTCAGCTAAAGACCAAAAGAAGTTTACCGTTTTAATTTATCTTCAATTTTAATGAGCACAGGATCACTATCATTTCAACAAGCTGCCTGGAAGCGGTTAAAGAAAAATAAAGGGGCTGTCTTTGGACTGATCGTGATCATTATGGCCGTATTCATCGCTCTTTTTGCTTACTTCATTTCTCCTGACCCATCACCTAATGCTAACCGCATCATCGTGGAAATTGATGGCGAGAAGCCCGGCTTTACCCAAGATTTTCTCAAGATCAGGAAAGAGAAAGATGTTACAACTCCTTCCTTTTTTAAACAGCTGCTGAACGGTAAAGAAGATGTGTATTATTATGCCCCGATAACAGCACACGAAAAAAAGGGCGACAGTATTATCGTGCAGAAATTTATTGATGAAGGAGTTACTGAAAGACAATCGTATCATCTTTCGCAAGTAGATAAGGACCCGGTAGCGACAAAAAAATTCTTGCTGGGTACTGATAATTTTGGCCGGGATATTTTAAGTCGTCTTGTTGTTGGTACAAGAGTAAGCCTGAGTGTTGGTCTCATCACTGTTATCATCTCTTTGAGTATTGGCTTGCTGCTTGGTTCACTGGCCGGTTATTTTCGTGGCAGAACAGACGATATCATTATGTGGTTCATCAATGTGATCTGGAGTATCCCCACACTACTCCTGGTGTTTGCGATCACTTTGGCGTTGGGCAAAGGCTTCTGGCAGGTTTTTGTTGCGGTTGGATTAACGATGTGGGTGAGTGTGGCAAGATTGGTAAGAGGGCAGGTGTTAGCTGTTCGTGAATTAGAGTATGTGGAAGCCACCAGGGCATTGGGTTTTTCGAATGCCCGGACCATCGTTCGTCATATCTGGCCCAACATCATGGGGCCTGTGATGGTGATCGCTGCTTCCAACTTTGCTTCTGCCATTGTAATTGAAGCCGGGTTAAGTTTCCTTGGTGTGGGTGTGCAACCTCCGCAACCCAGCTGGGGGCTGATGATCAAAGAGAACTATAATTTTATTATTACGCAAAATCCCATGCTGGCCTTAGCTCCAGGTTTTGCGATCATGCTGTTAGTTCTCGCCTTTAATTTACTCGGGAATGGTTTAAGAGATGCGCTGAACGTCCGGGGGCGCCTGTGATGATCTTCTTGTATTGATATCTGTCATCACCAATATTGATAAGCAAAGGAAAAACAAGCTACCGATCTTATCTGTTTCTATCAGGTCACTCAGCATATTCACGGTCACGATCATAATGATGATGACCCCGGTCATCATAGCAACTGTTTTATAAAAAACATCTTCCACCCGGTGATACAGGTGCTGTGCATAGTACAACATAGCTCCCAATAACAACAGAAAGAAAACAAGCCCGGGAATTCCCTGTTCCACTGCCAGCAATAAAAAATAATTGTGTACAGTGGAGTGCTCTTTATTATTACTTACCCATGTTTTATAGGCGGGTATGGTGTAGGGACGGTAATTATCATAGAATGTATTCGGCCCATATCCTGTCAGCCATTCATATTTTATCATTCGCACAGCTGCCACCCAGCGATAAAAACGCTCCGCCGAAGAAACATCTTTCAGTTTATACGTGGCTACTAAATGTTCCCGGAAATCTTCATGAAAAACAGTGGTATCATGATCATGGGCAAATTCAAGATACCGATCGCTGCTTTTGATCCAGAATATAGCAAAAACTGTGATGAGGATACCCACTATATAAAGAGTCAGCAAGGAACGTTTTTTGATCAGCCAATAAGCAAAGTATCCCATCAGCAGTGCCAGCCAGGCCCCTCTTGCATAGGATAAAAAGAGTGCCACTAGTAATATGATGATGGATGTCTTTGTAATAGCTTTTATTCTTTTGCTGGCACTTAGCTGGTGAATGGCTACAAAGACAGGCAAGGCACAAACCAGCATGGCCGAATAATTCACATGGTTACGGAAGAAAGGCGCCACCGCATCGCTGACTGCAGCAAAACTAAAATCATACTCCAGGTGATTGACCATGGCAATTACGGCTACAACCAGCATGGAGGCAGCAAAAATAACAGCAGCAGTTTTGATATATTTTTTCTCCCTGAACACAATTAACGGGGCTAGTACAAATGCCCCCATATACCAGCCTTTAGCCAGGAAAAATTTTACCGACAAGGTGAGATCAGAGGAGAATACAGTGGCAATCAGTATCCACCCGAGATGGGCGGCGAGTAAAATCAGCAGCGGGTGTTGAATCGTTTTTAATTTCAGGGAAGACGGATCATATACCCAATACCCGGCAAACAATAAGGAAACAAATAGCATTAGTCCTTCATCAGGAATATCTGAGCCAAAGGATGGAGTAAAATTATACTCAAAAGAAAAAGGCAGGGAAAGAAGGAGGAGAAAGAAAACAAGATGATTATTCGTCCAGCCATTATATAACAGCACAGCGACAAAAGGTAACGCTGCGAGGAAATACCACTCCGTCAACACCGCCCCAATAAGAAAGGCGATAAACAGCCCTCCCAGTAAGGCAAAGTTGAAAGTTATATTATTGATGCGGCCGTTCACTTTTTTTGTACTTGCCTTCTTTCTAATACTAATGCAGTAAATAAACCAAACAATACGGATAGGAAACCCGTAACCGCCATGATCTCCAGCCTTCTTGGTTTATCAGCTTTAATAGCTGGTCTTGCTCTTTCAACAATCAATAAGGCCGGGGGCTTGGAATCAACCATCAACTGGTATTCGCCAATCAGCTTTTCATATTGCGTCAGCTGACCTGTTAATGCAGTTTGTCTTGCTATTAGTATTTCACGACCGGGTGCATCAGCCGGCCTGTTGCGCAACAAACTTCCAATACTATCCAATACAGCCTGTATCTTATACTGTCCTTTTTCAAGACCAGATAAGGTTGCCATATTACTTTCACTTTTCAACCGCTGGTGCAGGGTTTGTAACCTGTCCAGTAAGGTATTCGCCATAACAGCTGCCAATTGCTTATCCGTATCCCATACTTTGATCTTTAACTCACCGTATTCACTTTTGATCACCTGTGATCTTTTTCTTAACAGGATCGCCGTTCTCGCCCTTCTCGTGGAGTTAATCCCCTTTACCTTATAATGTTTGATAAGATTAAACTGGTCTGTCATGGCCAGGTACACCGTATCCAATTGTGCAGTACCGATGATCATATCCAGGTCATCCGAATTTCCCAAAGCGGAATAGAGACCTTCAATATTCTCATTAAAGATCCGGGCCTTATCAGTAGAAACAGTGCTTACAGGCAAAGCGGTGGCAGTTGCTAAATATTTCCGGGGTTGCAGGAAAACGATCAGGCCAACGGTCAGCAAGGCAAAGAAGACCACGAGACATATCTGCTTCCACCATTTAGTAACGAGATATAATAAATCTGGCATGTACATCTGTTTATTTGTCAAAGATTGGATTTATTCAGGAAACTCAGCCATTCTGCCGGCTTTAATAATTTAGTGAACAGTAAGGATAAAAAAGTAAGGATAACTGCCGCTGCAATAAGCAATACAATATTGAAACCTGACTGGTTGCCATAGTAAAACAGCCCGGATATTAATGCTGCCATCATAGTATAGATCAGCAAGGACCTGAAATCAATAGTGATATCCAGTTTGTTCTTTGCCGCCAGCAGCGTGGCCACTCCGCAAAAGCCCTGGCTGACTAATGCGGCGATACAGCATCCCTTAGCGCCCCAGGAAGGGATCAGTAATAGGTTGAGTACGGTATTGATCAGCACGGCAATAAAAGTAATCGTGCAAAAATGCCGGATATGGCCAGTTGCGGTCAGCACTGTTCCATAAATGGCAACCAACGAATAACCGATCAATGCCGGGATACAGTACTGAATAACTGTAGTCGTATTAGTGTTCCCGGAATATAAAAATGATTGGATCCATGGTGCCATAAAAATCGCCAGTGCGGACACTCCCACAGAAAAAGCAATTACTACATGACGGATAGTAAGAATTACATAGGTAATATCTTTCTTCTCACTCCATTGTTTTGCAATAAAGGGCAAGAGAAAAGAGGCAAACAAATAACCGATCATATTGGCTGCGTCCAGTAACCGGTAAGCCGCTGCATAGTTACCTGCCTGCTCAGCTCCGGCCGGGTGTATTCGTTCTAATAAAAAACCATCCAGCCGGAAATGAATGCCCATTAATAAGACAATAAGTGCATATGGAAATGCTGACCGAAATATTTTGAGGAACGAAAATGATCCACTAAATGAAAATTTTATTTCTTGCTTCACCAATATTAAAACAGTTGCCAGTACGGAGAAAGCCAGGCAACCGGTTTGTGTCCATAGAAATTTATTGATATTCATTCCGCCTGCAACTGCGGGAAAAAAAAGAAAGATCCCGCAGGTAAGGATCATTAAGGATTTATCCAATACCGACAACACAGCATCTGCTTTAAACCATTGCCGGGCGGTAATGATGGCACGAAAAAAAAGAAAGAAGGAAGTAAATACCTGTATCAGTATCACCGGGATCATGATATCCCACCTGTCAATACCACTGCTAAAGGCCACCAGCAATACAATCAGCACATAGAAAAGAGAGAAGAGGAATTTTACCAGCAGGAAATACCCGGCGGCATTCTTCATGCTTGCTTCCTTAGCTGCAAGCTGGCGGTTATAAAAACTGGTAAAGCCCCAGTCCAATAAGAAACTAAAAACAATAGAAAGATTGACCAGGGAAAAATAGCTTCCATATTCAACCGTGCCCACCACATTTTGTACCTGCCGGTCAATGGCAAATATCCAGATTGGTTTAATGACCAGGTTCAGGATGATCAGCAAACCGAGCGAAGCGTAAAACTGTCGGGGCGTTTTTTGCATCTGTTACTGGCAGGTTACATCACTTTTACGTTTCTGCTGAAGCTCTCTTCCAAGGAGATGAATGTCTCTGTCCGTTCAATTCCTTTTATTTTTTGCAACTGGTCATGCAGCACTGAACGAAGCTGGTTGATATCCTTGCAGACGATTTCAGCAAACATGCTGTAATTCCCGGTGGTATAATTCAGGCGGACGATCTCCGGCATTTTTTGGAGCTCTTTCGCTACTGAATCATAGAGTGAACTTTCTTTGAGATAGATACCGATGAAAGCGATCACATCATAACCCAGTTTCCGGATATCTGCATTCAATCTTGTACCTTTGACCACGCCGGCCTCCTGTAGCTTTTTGATACGTACGTGGATGGTGCCGCCGGATACAAACAGTTTCTTGCCAAGATCAGCATACGAGATCTCAGCGTTCTCCATCATGTGGTGAATGATCTCCAGGTCCAGTTTATCAAGATTTAATTTGCCTGCCATTTTTAGTACTGATTTTTGATTTTATCCATAATATTACGCATTTAATTGAATATTTTCTATAGTTTTAAAATAATTATTAGAAAATTTGGAATCAAATGGGTCGTTTCTTTATTTTTGATCTATCAAGCTCTTCGAAAAGCAAACATACTGTGGGGTGATGAAATTTTTGGCAGACATGCCCTCTTGTCTCGGGGGTGAGGATAACAGGATAAATATAGCATAGAGCCGCTTTTGCAGCAATGCGGGAGCGACCAGGGTCGACCACTGAACTTTGTGCTACAACTAACTGCCTCGTGGAGGTTCGATCCCTCCCCCTACAGCTCATTTTTCTCATGTGATTTTAGCCTTTCCACGAACGTGGAGAGGCTTTTTTGTTTTAATATCTTTGTGGGGTGTTCAACCAAACCTTGTTTATGAAGCACCTTTTACAACTCCTGCTCTTCAGCCTTCTGCTAACGGCCTGTTCACCCACCAAACAAATTGAGAAACGCTATACACCCGATGATAAACTGGTCTTTGATCTTATTGAACGGTTAAAGAAAAACCCGAATGATGCGGAGGCCGCCAAACAACTGCCGGAAGCATATGAACAGGCGGCCGAGGTTCGTAAAAATATTAATAGTAACACCTTCAATAACATGAATGAAGGGGACCGCTGGATCGAGATCTCCAAACAATTGCTGGTGGCACAGCAATTATACAGCGAGATCAAAGGAAGCCCGGTGATCAGCAAGATCATTCCCAATCCCTGGGATCCTACAATAAAAATCCAGGAAGCTAAACAAAAAGCAGCTGAGGAATATTATAACCAGGGGCAGCAATACCTTACTTACAATAACCGGCCTTATGCCCGCAAGGCATATGATATGTTTGTAAAAGCTAATAGTGCCTATCCCAATTATAAGGATGTGCGGGAAATGATGGAGCAATCGAAACTCCTTGCCACAATCAAAGTAGTGGTGAACCAGGTGAATTATGATAATTATGGCTGGAACTACTGGGGCTTCAATAACGATTACCTGCAATACAAGATCACCAGGGATCTCAATAATTCTTCATACCGGGATGTAAAATTTTACTCCGAAGACGAAGCCAGGAGGTTAAATATCCGTCCCGACCGCATCGTGAACCTGACCTTTACTGATCTTTATATCGGTCAGTTATTCAATGACCGGTATTCTATTGACCGCAGCAAACAAATAGAAGTGGGTCAAACCAAAACCAACCCACCACAGCCTATTTATGAAACGGTAAAAGCCACGGTGTATGTCACCCGCCGGGTGTTACAAAGCCGTGCCTCGCTGGAATGCAGGATCTATGACTGGGCTTCCAACCGCAATATCTTATTTGACCGTTTCCCCGATAACAATACCTGGAAAGATGAATCGGCCCGCTACACCGGCGATAAAAGAGCTCTTGAACAATCGGACTGGAACCTGATCAATAACAGCAGTAATATCAACCCGCCTTCCCGCAATGAACTGGCGCAACGATTAATTGATAATTGTTACAACCAGTTGCTCTCCCGGATCAGGAACGGCGTAAGTTTTGATTATTAATTACACGTACTTATCAATAACACCAAAATAAATTCGTATGAGGAAAAAGATGATGCTGATAGCAGCATTAGGTTTATGCCTGTTATCCAATGCCCAGGATGAAACTGTGAAAAGTTTAAAAACAGAATCTGCTAAATCAGTAAAGAAAGACCCGGCTGATACCAGTAACAAAAGATGGAAGAAAGGGGGTTTATACAGCCTCAACGTATCGCAGGGTTCGCTGAGTAACTGGGCTGCAGGGGGTGATAATTTTTCATTATCCGTTAATTCGCTGCTTAGTTTGTTTGCTTTCTATAAGAACGATAAACACAGCTGGGATAATACCTTTGATTTCAACCTGGGTTATGTGAACACTACCAGTCTCGGCAGTCGTAAGAATGATGACCGCTTTGATTTCTTATCTAAATATGGCTATGCATTAAATCCCAAACTCAATGTATCCGGCCTGTTTAACCTGCGGTCACAATTCTTTAAAGGCTATACCTTCCCCAACAATGTAAAGACCTATGCTTCCACTTTTATGGCACCGGGCTATATATTAGTAAGCCCGGGTCTGGATTATAAACCAGTAAAAGATCTTTCCATCTTTGTATCTCCGGCTACGGCCCGCTGGGTCATCGTAAGAGATACCGCTCTTTCCAATAAGGGGTTGTATGGCGTTGAACCCGGCAAGAGCAGTAAATTAGAAGTGGGTGCCTTTGCTACTATCGGGTATATGAAAGAGATCAGCAAGAACATTACCTATAAAGGAAGGCTTGATCTTTTTTCTAATTACCGGAGCAACCCACAGAATGTGGACCTGTTTATGTCCAATGTGCTGAACGTAAAATTGTCCAAAGCTTTATCCGCCACCTGGGGTGTTGACCTGATCTATGATGATGATGTTCGGTTATTCGGACCCAACCAGCGGTCTGCTGCCCTGCAGGTGAAATCATTAGTGGGATTAGGGATATTGGTTAAGTTCTAAATAAGCCATAACCACATTATTAAATGCCCTGTTGATCCCAACAGGGCATTTTTCATTCAGCACCTATCTTTGCAGGCGCATGGGACAAAAAAAATTAGTACGGTTTGCAGAGCTGACCAGCTTTCCGAATGTGTTGCAGTTTCCGCAGGATATGGCCGGTAAATGGAAGGCGTTTTTTAAGAACGAGAATCCCCTCACCCTGGAGCTGGCCTGTGGCAAAGGAGAGTATGCGGTAGGACTTGGCCGAATATATCCCTCCCGCAATTTCATTGGTATTGACCTGAAAGGGAACCGTATCTGGGTGGGTGCTAAAAAGGCAATCAAAGAGAATTTAAACAATATCGCCTTTGTCCGTACCCAGATCGACTTGGTGGCCACTTATTTTGCCAAAGATGAGGTGGAAGAGATCTGGATCACCTTTCCGGACCCCCAGCTGCGTTTATCAAAAGCTAAAAAAAGACTTACGCATCCTAAATTCCTTCGTTTGTATCAACAATTCCTTGTTCCCGGTGGTTTAGTACATTTGAAGACGGATAGCCCAGACCTGTACCGGTTTACCAAAACTGTGATTGGGCTATATGGTTGTATATTACACACCGATTTTGACGATGTGTACCAACAGGAGAACATATCGGAAGAACTGGGTATTAAAACCCATTACGAGTCCCTGGATATTGCAGGCAGTAACCGTATTCATTACCTGTGTTTTTCCTTACCCGGAATTTTACCCGGGATCGAAAAAGACGGGGAATTAAAAAAAATTATTGAACAACATGGAGTCACTGATTGAAGGCGTTCATTACTACATCAATGAAGATGGATACGTGGTACTCACAGAAAAGTATCACCTGGAAAGAGGTTATTGCTGCGGCAATGCCTGCAAGCACTGCCCGTTTGATCATATCAGCGTTCCGGAATCTGACAATAGCGAAGAACAAAGTCCAATAAAAAAAGATTCCTGAGTTGTTTTCATTTTACCTCAGCAGGCTGAAGCAGCAGCAAACTAATTTCAAGTAATTTTATCGCATGTCTGCTAAGAAAAAATCATCTGCAAAACTGAAATCGGTAAAACCTTCCGGCAAAAGAGAGGAAAGTTTTTTTGAACTGGTCTATGAAGTGGCCCGGCAAATCCCAAAAGGAAGGGTGACTTCTTATGGAGCGATTGCAGCTTGTTTGGGTACCAAACTTTCTGCAAGGATGGTGGGCTGGGCGATGAATGGTGCCGGCAAGGTAAAACCAAAAGTGCCTGCGCACCGGGTAGTGAACAGGAATGGTATGCTTAGCGGAAAATATCATTTCAAAACACCGGATGCGATGGAAAATCTCCTGAAGAAAGAAGGTATCAGGGTAAAAAATGATACCGTCGTTGATTTTGATAAAAAATTCTGGAATCCTGCTGAAGAACTCGGCTTCTGATTATGATAAGCAGGTGAGGCTTATTATTTTCGTACCGCTATGGCAACACCAACCCCTTTTGATACACTCACCAACCGGCAAAAAGATATCTGCAGTTATGCCGGGGCTTTCGGCATACTTC
>CALRSN020000022.1:0-13084 GCA_943370865.1 Bordetella parapertussis | reverse complement strand
CTTCCGGATATCTTTAAGGGGCTGCTGGGCGGACGCCTGTTCAAAAATTCCCAGGCAAGTGAGTACAAGGAGGATCGTCTTCTTCATAAACAGTGGTTCAGTACAACAGTCAGGATGCAAACTACTACAGCAATTACACAAGGGGATGTTATTTTCCTCAAAAGACCCGCACTGCTTATCTTTGCGGCCTTATAAAGCTTAAAAAGACGGACAAGATTATGTACAGAACTCACACCTGCGGAGAACTAAGAATTGCTGATAATAACAACGAAGTGACCCTGGCCGGCTGGGTGCAGACCGTCCGGAAATTCGGCGCAATCACTTTTGTGGACCTGCGGGACCGGTATGGTATTACCCAATTATTGTTTGGCGAAGAACTGAACAAAGTGCTGGAAGAAAATCCTTTGGGCCGTGAATTTGTGCTACAGGCTACCGGAAAAGTGAATGAACGAAGCAATAAGAATGCTAATATTCCTACCGGTGATATTGAGATCATGGTGTCTTCGTTTAAAATTTTAAATAAATCTGCCGTACCGCCTTTCACCATCCAGGATGATACAGATGGCGGGGATGACCTGCGGATGAAATACCGGTTTTTGGACCTGCGCAGGAATGCGGTGAAGAAAAACCTGGAATTACGCTATGCGGTGAACCGGGCAGCAAGAAATTATTTGCACAGCAACGGTTTCATGGATATTGAAACACCTTTCCTGATCAAATCCACACCGGAAGGCGCAAGGGATTTTGTGGTTCCTTCAAGAATGAACCCTGGCCAGTTTTATGCACTGCCTCAATCACCGCAAACATTCAAACAGTTGCTGATGGTGAGTGGCTATGACCGCTATTACCAGGTGGTGAAATGTTTCCGGGATGAAGACCTGCGGGCCGACCGCCAGCCGGAATTCACCCAGATCGACTGTGAAATGGCATTCGTGGAGCAGGAAGATATCCTGAATATGTTTGAAGGAATGATCAAATCCATTTTCAAAGAAGTAAAAGGAATTGATTATGCAGAGAAAGTGGAACGTATGACCTGGGAAGATGCCATGTGGAATTATGGTAATGACAAACCGGATATCCGTTTCAGTATGAAAGTACTGAATTTGAAAAAGCCATCTTCTGTTTATGTGAATAAAGCAGACCAGTCTTCTCTAATCAATGGAGCAGATTTTAAAGTATTTGATGAGGCAGAGACTGTCTTAGCCATAGCAGTTCCGGGTTGCAGCGAATACAGCCGCAAACAAACGGATGAACTGACAGAATGGGTGAAACGTCCGCAGATCGGCATGAAAGGGCTGGTCTTTATTAAATGCAATGCAGACGGAACTTTCAAAAGCAGCGTAGATAAATTTTACAGTGAGGAAAAACTAAAAGCCATTGCTGGTGTAGCGGGTGCCAAAGCCGGTGATCTTATTTTGATCTTAGCCGGTGCAGAAGAACGCACCCGGAAAGCGATCAGCGACCTGCGGATGGAAATGGCCAACCGGTTGGGTTTACGAAATGATAATGAATATAAATTACTCTGGGTGCTCGACTTCCCTTTATTTGAATACGATGAAGAAGGCAACCGCTGGGTAGCCCGCCACCACCCGTTCACTTCGCCCAAGCCTTCTGATATTGAGACCATGATCAGCAATGATCCTGTTATTCACAATGCAGCAGAATACCTGAAACATCCATATGCCAATATCAAAGCCAATGCCTATGATATGGTATTGAATGGAAATGAAATTGGGGGTGGTTCTATTCGTATCTATCAGCGGGAATTGCAGGAAAAAATGTTTGCAGCATTAGGTATGGATAAAGAAGAACAACTGCATAAGTTCGGCTTCCTGCTGGGGGCTTTTGAATATGGTGCGCCACCCCATGGTGGTATTGCGTATGGGTTCGACCGTCTTTGCGCTATCCTGGGAGGCAGTGAAAGTATCCGTGATTTTATTGCGTTTCCAAAAAACAATTCAGGAAGAGATGTGATGCTGGATGCCCCGGCAACGATCGATGAAAAACAGTTTACTGAATTGCAAATCAAACTGGATTTGAAGTAATGCCTGTTAAGTGGAAGGTATACCTTGTGTTGAATTTTTTGCTGGCTATTCCTGCGCTATTTTTATTGATATTTCTTCTTATAAAAAATTTTACAGAAAGAATTGACCGGGATAATGAGCCAGTCTTTTTAGTGGTAAGTTGTCTTTCACTTTTTACACTCGTATTGAATAATTTCTTTGGCATTTTCCTGTTTCAGCGGTATTATGCCGGTACCAGGTTGCTGCCTCTTGCCATCAAAAGAATAAACATCGTCGTATTGATCCTGATGTGGATGGTTGTCTTATTATTGGTGGTAGTCACAAGTTATGGAGCCTCAGAAGAATTCGGATTGGAGGCTGAGGAACGGGACCCGGCAGGGAAAATAGCCGTCTTCATACTTTCCTTTGTAATTATTTCACAAGCTGCTGTACTTGTTATGCAGGCAAAGCTGTCTAACCTGATCCAGCGAAATAACCGGGAAAATATGCAGGAGCTGATTGATAGTATAGGTCAATAGCAGGGAAATATATATTTTGCAGCATGAAGATCAGTTGGCAACTATACAGGATTTTTTGTTTACTGCAAATGCTGATCACGACCTTTTTTTCTTTCACCTCCCTGATCAGTCTTTTCAATACGGGCAGGCTCTATTATTTTTTGGAAACTCTCTTTTTTGTGCTGATGGCTGCCCTGGCCATTTTTGCTTTGAACCTGGTGAATACTAATTATCCTGACAAGCCCGTGGCCGGCAAACAAAAGAATGTTTTCAACTGGCTGTTCCTTATCAATTTTTTTCTGCTGGTATTCTTGTTCGGGTTGTTCTTTGCAGAATACAGGAGCCTTGAATTGTTAGGGTCAGTTTCCGGAAGTGCTGCATTCTCCTTACCGTTCCGGTTCCTGGTCCCGCTGCTGATTAAATCGGCAGTACTTGTTTTTCAACTTATCATTCTCTACGGGCTTTTTAACCTGCGCCGGGAATTATACCGCAATTTTTTTGTGAACAAACAATTTGAGTTTGAGGACGGAGCTGCAACCCACCAACCCTGATCAGCTAAAATTCCGTTGCTTTCGCATTTTATACAATAAATATATCGCTGTCATAGCTGCAATACCGATCATGACCCAAAAAACAAATTTGCGGGGTGGTGGCTGGCGGTCGATGCCACCGGCAATTTTATTTTTACATTGCTGCAGGTAGAAACCCAACTGAGGATAATGAGGATTAAGCTGTTTCACTTCTTCAAATTTTTCTTTTGCCTTCCGGTAGAATTGCTGGTAGAAAAATCCCAACCCCTGGTTGAAAGCAAGGGTAGCTTTGCTGGCTTGCGGTTTGATGTTAGCACTATCAATATATTCCCGCACCACGCTGATCGGGATAGCAAAATTAAATCCACTGGCCAGGCTGCCGTTTCCGAGATCAAGGCTTCCAAAAGTAGCCAATGCCACCACTTCTCCTTTATCATTACAAACAGGGCTGCCACTGCTGCCATGACTGATCACTGCATCCATTTGTATCACCGGCCAGCCATTCACGGATTTTTTTATAGCACTCACAATACCGGCTGTTAAGGTGGGTTCAATGCCGGAAGCAGCAGAAAGGAATGAATTACTCGTCACAGGTTCCGGGTAACCGATCACCAGGGCCTGTGCTCCTATTCGTATTAAAGAATCATTGGCAATAACCAGCGTCGGAAGATCCGTAACCTCTTCCGCTTTCAGTATGGCTACATCTTTCCCTGGCATCGCCCTTCCTTTTATAATGACTGTTGCCTTTTTTCGTATTGTCTCCGTTCCGTTAACTCCTGTATCTGTTCTGTACAATACATAAAATTCTTTCTCGAGATCAAACAGTATCATCGAGGAAACCTGTGAATAGATCAATCCATAGGTATTAGATAAAAGGTTTCGCTGTTCCTCCGTCAGCGTCATTGCCCAGGATGTTTGAAGCGCATTGATATTGGCCTGTGTTACTTCCTGGAAAGTTTCTAAAATAAATTTATTGCGGATATAAACGCTGTCCCTGTCAATAATATGGCAGTTGGTCACAATATACCCATCGCCGGTAATTAAAAACCCTGTACCATTCGATTGAACCCGGCGGGCTTGCCGGAAATATTCGTTGGTAGAAGAGAAAAATCGTAACGGTGATTTATATAATGCTTTTACAACTATATCCAGTTTTTGGGCAGGGGATAGAAGGCGACCGCTGGTATCCAGTTTTTTTACTGAATCCACCAGCTTGTCAAATATCCGCTCATTAATATCTACCTTATTTACATACACCGTGGCCGAGAAAACGGCCTGCACCATCACGATCCCCGGAGAATTACGGGCATAATTATGTTCAGGATTAACGGCCTGGGCATTACCCGATGCTGTCAAAAACAGTAACCCGATCAAAAAAAAGGCCTTCTTACTCATCATTACATTGTTCATCATTAAATTAAAATACAAAAACTGCATGGCAAACCTCCACAATTTTATTTGCTGTATCCATGAGCAGCGATTTTTGTAATTTACTGACGAAATTAATCATCATGCGATATTATTTGCTGCTACTCAGTCTTGTTGTTATTGCCTGCCAGAAAGAAACAGCAGACATGCCGGGTTCCGGTTCCCTGCCAGCTTCTAATATACTGAATGTGGCATATGGCACTGATGTTGCACAGAAAATGGATATTTACTTACCGGCCGGAAGAACCAGCACCACTACTAAAGTAATGGTGTTGATTCATGGCGGCGCCTGGGCGACAGGAGATAAAACTGATTTCGCCTCCTTTGTTGACAGCCTGCAGCGCAGGTTACCGGGCTATGCGATCTTCAATATCAACTACCGTCTTTCAACAGGCACCAGCAATTCATTCCCCGCACAGGAAAATGATACTAAAGCGGCAATAGAATTTATCTATGCAAAAAGAGATGAGTATAAGATCTCGGACAAGTTTGTGTTACTCGGGGCCAGTGCAGGCGGACATCTTGCTTTATTACAAGGCTACAAATACAACAGCCCGGTAAAAGTAAAAGCCATCGTATCTTTTTTTGGGCCAACAGATATGACGGACCTGTATAATAATCCCGCCTCTCCGTTCATTCCTGCGGCAACCATCGCCCAGATCGTAGGCGCCACGCCAACCAGCAACCCGGCTTTGTACCAGCAATCAAGCCCGATCAATTTTGTAACGGCGCAAAGTCCGCCTACTATTTTGTTACATGGAGGCCTGGACCCCCTAGTGTCTCCTTCACAAGCTGTTGCATTGGATGCCAAACTACAGTTGGCAGGAGTTATACATCAGTATGTTTTTTACCCCACCGAAGCACATGGCTGGGTGGGTGATAACCTGGTACATTCCTTCAACCAGGTGCAGGCTTTTTTAACAGGAAACGTTCAATAGCCATGTTTATAAAAATAATACGATGGCATTACCGGGCAACAATTGCCTCACTGGCATTAATCTTTTCTGTTTTCCTGTTTGAATTCATAAGAAGCCGGCTTGATAAAAATTCATTTGATCTCGGCTATATTGAATACGTGGTTCCTTTATTGTTGTTATTGCTTTGCGGAGCTTTCTTTTTCAGCCTTTTTAAATGGAATAAAAAGCTTGCCCATAAAGAGCCATCAGATCTTTTCTGGATGATCGTTTTACTGGGTACAATACTTATCAGCTTGGGTATATTCCATACAATTGAGAATTGGGATGACGTATTTCCTTCCCCAAAAGCCCTCAACCCAATGGGCTATTTTTTTGAAGGCCTGTTCGGGACCAAACCTGAACCCGTAAAAAAACTGGACAAGATTTTGTTCTGGCTCTATACTTCTGCCAGCCTGTCTGTCCTGGTTTCAGTGTTGCTTACAGTGATGGTACAACGACAAAAAACAGCTGCCACAGCATAATTACCGCTTCCTTCATTCTCTCATAATTTCGTTACTTTGAAAAGTGAACCAGCATACCCCTCTTGCGGAAAGAATAAGACCCAAAACACTCGATGAACTGGCAGGCCAGCAACACCTGGCCGGTAAAGGAAGTATATTAAGAACAGCCATAGAAAACGGGCATATTCCCTCCATGATCTTATGGGGACCGCCGGGAACCGGCAAGACCACCATCGCCAATATTATTGCGAATACACTACAGGCCCCTTTCTTTATGCTGAGTGCCATCAGCTCCGGTGTAAAGGAAGTGAGGGAAGTGATCGAAGAAGCTAAAACCAAACCCGGCGCAATCTTATTCATAGATGAGATCCACCGCTTCAATAAAGGGCAACAGGATGCATTACTCGGCGCTGTTGAAAAAGGCATTATTACCCTGATCGGCGCCACTACGGAAAATCCTTCTTTTGAAGTGAACAGCGCCTTGCTGAGCAGGTGCCAGGTCTACGTATTAAAAGCATTGGAAGAAAAAGATCTTGTTCAGCTTTTACATACTGCCCTTGAAAAAGATGAAGTGCTGAAGACAAAAAAAATTGAACTGAAAGAAACGGAAGCCCTGATCAATATTTCCGGTGGGGATGCCCGCAAACTATTGAACCTGCTGGATCTTGTTTGCAGCTATGTGTCAGACAGCTCTAAGCTGTCAGACACATATATCACCGACAAACTGGTGATGGAAGTAGCCCAAAAAAGGATTGCCCTCTACGATAAAAGTGGTGAACAGCACTATGACATCATTTCTGCTTTTATAAAATCGATCCGTGGCAGTGACCCGAATGCGGCTGTGTACTGGCTGGCCCGGATGATCGAAGGTGGTGAAGATGTGAAATTCATTGCCCGCAGGTTGCTGATACTGGCCAGTGAAGATATCGGTAATGCCAACCCTACTGCTTTAGTCATGGCGAATGCAACTTTCGAAGCCGTTAATAAGATCGGTTATCCTGAATCAAGTCTTATTTTATCGCAATGTGTGATCTACCTGGCTTCGACTGCCAAAAGCAATTCGGCTACCGTGGCAATCGGGGAAGCTTCAGCAGCGGTTAAAAAATACGGAGACCTGCCAGTACCGCTCCATATCCGCAATGCACCTACCAAACTGATGAAGAACCTTGATTACGGCAAAGGATACCAATATTCCCATAGTTATGAGAACAATTTTTCGGCACAGGAATATTTACCTAAAGAAGTAGCGGGTATGAAATTTTATGACCCGGGGAAGAATGCCAGGGAAGAAGAATTAAGAAAGTTCCTGAAAAATTTATGGAAGGATAAATACAATTACTGATTGAATAGTATGAACTGGACACTAAAAAAATTTGAAGACCTCACAGTTGATGAACTGTACGCATTGCTCCGCTTAAGAACAGAAGTATTTGTGGTGGAGCAAACCTGTGTGTTCCAGGATATGGACAATAAAGACCAGTATTGCTATCACCTGATGGGCTGGAAAGAGAATGAACTGGTTGCTTACACCAGGCTGGTGCCGGAAGGAGTTTCGTATGCAGGTTATCCATCGATCGGCAGAGTGGTAACAGCACCGGCTGCAAGAGGTGGTGGCATTGGCAGGATATTAATGGAAAAAAGTATTGAAGAGACAAGACGTTTGTTGGGTAAAGGCCCGGTAAAGATCGGTGCACAATTATACTTGCTTAAATTTTACTCCTCGCTGGGCTTTGAAAAAACCAGTGATATATATATGGAAGATGGTATTGAACATATAGAAATGATACTTCCATAGTCATTTTTCGTAAATCCACTACGTAATAAAACAAATTTGAGGTCAAAAAAAGAAAAAAGACCTGCTAATATCTTCTATGATGATTTTAGTTTCTCTACTTTAGTCTTGAAAATCCAATAGTAGAAAAACCAGAAATCTGATACCATGAGAACAAGTGTACTCAAAGTACGTTATATCGTACTAGTTTGTCTCGTTGCCATCTCTTCACTCCGTACCTCAGCCCAATCAATCAGTTCATCTGATGGAAAATTTGAAATAGGCCTTGGCCTTGGACCTTCATTTTTCCTCGGTGACCTTGGCGGAACGCAAGGCGTCGGAAAGACCTTTGTGAAAGATGTCAACTTCCCTTTCACCAAACTGATGAAAGGCTTATTCATTAACTATTACCCTGCCGAATTTGTAGGATTACGGGTAGCCCTCAACGCCGGTCACCTCGAAGGCGATGATGCGATCATCGACAATAAAGGTGGCGCTGAACGTTTCCGCAAACAAAGAAACCTGAAGTTCCAGTCGAAAATGATGGAGGGTTATGCGGCGCTTGAATTCTATCCTACTGTTTTCTTTGAACAGTATGAGGGATTAGAGCACAAACTGCGTCCTTATGCGCTGATTGGCTTTGGTATGTTTCATATGAATCCACAGGGTGAATATATCGCCCCGAATGGTGATAAAACATGGGTGGACCTGAAACCCCTGAGAACAGAAGGCCAGGGCATGACAGAATATCCTGACCGTAAAGAATATTCCTTATGGCAGCAGGAGATTCCGATGGGCCTTGGATTCAAGTATTACGTTAAAGAAACCATGTATGTTGGTTTTGAAATACTCCATCGCAAAACATTTACCGATTACATGGATGATGTAAGTACAAAGTACATCAACCCCGCTTTATTCAACACCTACCTGACGCCAACAGAAGCCACCATGGCCCGTCAACTGGCTTACAGGGAAACATTAGCCAATCCAAGCCAGAATCGCCCATTTATTAATTCACAGCGTGGCGATCCTACCGAGAATGATGCCTTCTTTTCCGGTATGCTCCGCTTAGGATGGAGGATCAATGGCGATAATTCACCTAACGGAAGAGCAAGACGCCAGCTGAGATGTCCTGTGTTTTATTGATGACACAGTATAAAACCGAACCACTATGAAACCACTTTTCTATTCTTCCAAAAAAATACTGTACACTCTTGCTGTATGCACTGGTGTACTATTATCCGGCCAGTCTTCTGCATCAGGCAAACCTGTTGAAGAAGAACCCAAAAAAGCGAAGAACACTGCTGCATCTTCCAGGAACAATAACGCCGTTAAGATCTACCCGGATATGGTGAAACGGAAAATGCATGTGGTGGCGAAAGAAAAGGAATTGGACTTCTTTGTATTCGATCTGGCAGGCACACTGATCGAACATTCCAAAATGAAACCGAAAGATCATTTAAAGATAGCCGGGCTGGCCCGTGGTAAATACATTTACCGTGTTTTCTCGGGTGATGAAGAAACAGCCAGCGGCGAATTTGAAATAAGATAATTTGAATTGATCATAAACGCTGTCCAATAAGCGGCAGAGAGCTTAATAAAATCTGATACCCTGGTTGACAAACCTGATCCGTTCTCTATTGGTACTCTCATATAGTATAAATTTTATTAAACACTCTCTGCCACCGCTTATTGGCTTTTATCCCTCTGAGTTCTTTTTACATTGCCAATAACTAAGAAAACCCGCAGGGCAGGGAAATTGTTCTAATCCCGTATCCAGGTGAAAAACCAGTAGTGCTGGCCCCTGAACGATTTTTTCAATCACTTCCTGCCACTGCCTGCGGGAACTGTATCCCACTTTCTGCCTATATCCCCTATTTTTTATTACTACCTCATTATCTGTTATTAACAGGTTCAAAAAATAACTGTTTTCAGGGAGAGGATTTTTGAAAAAGATGCCTACTTTAGGATGACAGACCTGTTAAAGCATCGCTATAGATCCATTAACAGGGGCGAATGCCGAAAAGCCAAACGAGTAGGCCCACAAACCAAAATCAACCAAAATGAACTTAATTGAAAGAGCAAAAAACATCATACTTGCTCCTAACAAAGAATGGGATGTAATCAATGGTGAAGAACCCAATACACCCGGTATTATCACCGGCTATGTTTTACCACTGGCCGGGGCTGCTGCAGTAGCAGCATTTATTGGTTATGGATTTATCGGCTTTAATGTGGGATTTGGCATACGCCTTAAAGGAATTGATTGGGGCCTCTACCAGGGTATAACTGTTCTTGCAAGTGCTTTACTAAGCGTTTTTGTAAGCGCTTTCATCATTGATGCATTAGCTCCAAGCTTTGGTTCTGAAAAGAACATGGGCAAATCAGTCCAGTTAGTTGCGTACTCATGGACTCCTGGCTGGATAGGTGGATTATTGGCAATTATCCCTTCTCTTGCTGTGATTGGCAGCCTGGCAGGCCTATATGGCTTATATCTTTTATACATTGGATTACCCAAACTAAAGAAAACACCACAGGATAAACAGGTGAGCTATTTTGTAGTTTCCCTGATAGTAATGATCGTTGTATTTGTAATTATCGGGCTGATCCTTGGAAAAATATTAATGTCAGCCTTTGGTTTATCATACGGCTTAGATTACGGCGGGTTCCGTTTGTAATTCAAATAACTAAATAAAGAAGGCCAGTTGTAACAACTGGCCTTCTTTTATAATTCCATTTTCAAGAATTCTCCCGTATAACTTTCCCTGCATTTCAGCAGGCCTTCCGGGGTCCCTTCAAATAATATCTTTCCGCCCCCATCGCCGCCTTCGGGACCCAAATCTATAATATGATCGGCCACTTTGATCACATCCATATTGTGTTCGATGACCAGCACTGTATTTCCCCGGTCCACCAGTTTATTCAATACATCCAGCAAGTGCTGGATATCTTCAAAATGAAGACCTGTGGTGGGTTCATCTAAAATATAGAATGTTTTTCCTGTATCTCTTTTGGAAAGCTCAGTGGATAGCTTCACCCGTTGTGCTTCACCACCACTTAAAGTTACCGCTGATTGTCCCAAGGTGATATAACCCAATCCCACTTCTTCCAGCACTTTTATCTTGCGGTAGATATAAGGGACCGCCTGGAAAAACTCCACGGCTTCTTCCACGGTCATGTCCAGCACATCGGAAATGGATTTTCCTTTATAACGGATCTCCAGTGTTTCCCGGTTGTAGCGCCGGCCATTGCATTTTTCGCAATGCACATATACATCTGGCAGAAAATTCATTTCGATGACCCGCATACCACCACCTTCACACACATCACAGCGGCCGGCTTTCACATTAAAGGAAAAACGGCCTGCATTATAACCCCTGATCTTTGCCTCCGGCACAGAAGCAAATAAGGTTCTTATATCAGTAAAGAAGCCGCAATAGGTGGCCGGGTTACTTCTGGGTGTCCGGCCAATCGGCGACTGGTCGATCTCGATCACTTTGTCGATCTGCTCCAGTCCTTTGACGGATTTATATTCCAGCGGTATCATCTTGGAGCCAAAAGCATGTTTGGATAAAATAGGATACAGTGTTTCATTGATCAGCGTTGATTTTCCACTGCCACTCACTCCTGTTACCACGATAAACTCGCCTAATGGAAATTTAACATCCACATTCCTAAGGTTATTTCCCTTCGACCCTTTTAGTTCCAGGAATTTCCCATTCCCCTTTCTTCTTTCTTTTGGAACTGGAATACGATGGTGACCGTTCAGGTAGCCTGCAGTAAGGGTGTTCAGTTTGAGCATTTCTTTAGGATCACCCTGTGCCACTACCCTGCCGCCATGAAAACCGGCTTTCGGACCGATATCAATCAAATGATCGGCTGCCAGCATAATATCTTTATCATGCTCCACCACCAATACGCTGTTGCCAATATCCCGCAGGTTTTTCAATGCTTCAATCAGGCGATGATTATCCCGTTGGTGCAGGCCGATAGAAGGTTCGTCTAATATATAAGTGATCCCCTGTAACTGCGAACCAATTTGTGTGGCGAGACGGATACGTTGCGATTCGCCGCCACTTAAACTTTTTGAAGAACGGTTCAGCGTTAAATAAGTAAGGCCGACATCCAGTAAAAACTGTAACCGTTCCCTGATCTCTTTCAGCACATCCTTGGCAATCGTCTTTTGTTTATTATCGATCCGCAATTCAATGCCATCAAACCAGGCGTATAAATTATCCAGGTTAATATTGCTGAGCTCGGCAATATTTCTGCCTGCCACCTTGAACCAGAGACTTTCTTTTTTTAACCGTGCACCATTACAGGTCACGCAGGGTTTCATCGTCATGAACTGCTGTACCCATTCCCGGAGTGCTTCCGTACTATGCGGTGAAGAAAACCATCTTTTGAGCATTGGGATAATACCTTCATAACTGCCGGTATAGATATCCGGTACCGTTTCATCATCCGTGTCTACTTCCAGCGACGCATTGATATCTTTATCACCATACAATAAAAGATCCAGTTGTGCCTGCGTCAATTTACTAATGGGTGTATCTAATTTGATCTTGTTCTTTTTGGCAAATTCCACCACCTGGTTAAATACGCTGGCCTCTCTTTCCTCCCCCAAAGGAGCAATACCACCTTCCTTTACACTCTTGCTGTTATCCGGCAACACTTCGCCCATATCAATCGTATAGACATTACCCAGGCCTTTGCAGGTTGGGCAGGCGCCGTATGGGGAGTTAAAAGAAAAAGCATTCGGAGATGGTTCTTCATAACTGATGCCGGTATCCTCGCACATCAGTTGCTTGCTGTATTGAATGGTTTTATCGCTGTCATTCACCAGCAGGAACATCAAATCCTTTCCCAGCTTCAGTGTTTGTTGCACACTCTGGCTTAATCTTGAACGCAGATCATCCGTTACCTGCAGCCGGTCTACCACCAGTTCAATATCATGGATCTTGTACCGGTCCACCTGCATCTTCGGCACAATATCTTTTACTTCACCATCTATTCTCACTTTCAGGTACCCTTTCTTTCTGACATCTTCAAACAATTCCCGGTAATGTCCTTTTCGTCCCCGTACCAGGGGTGCCAGCAGGCTGATCTTTTTGTTCTGGTACTTCGTGAAAATATTCTCTACGATTTCTTCCTCGCTCCACTTCACCATTTTCTTCCCGGTATTATAAGAATGAGCTTCCCCCACCCTGGCAAATAACAAACGGAGAAAATCATAGACCTCGGTGATCGTACCCACGGTTGACCGGGGATTCTTGTTAGTTGTTTTTTGTTCAATGGAAATAACAGGTGACAACCCGGTGATCTTATCTACGTCTGGTCGTTCCATATCGCCGATGAACTGGCGGGCGTAGGCACCAAAGGTTTCCATATAGCGCCGTTGTCCTTCGGAATAGATC
>CALRSN020000021.1:0-13171 GCA_943370865.1 Bordetella parapertussis | reverse complement strand
CCAGGAGACCAATACCCATCCAGATAAAGGCTACTTTCAGTGTTTGTGCATCCAGTCCAACGATCATCAACGTACAGATCACTGCACCCAGGGTGCTAACCACTGGTACCAACGGAGCTTTGAAAGGCCTTTCGATGTTAGGACTCTTTACCCGTAATATCCATACACCAATGCTCACCAATACGAAAGCAAACAGGGTTCCGAAACTGGTCAGGTCACCTGCAACATGCCCGGGAACAAAAGCAGCAAAAGCACCAACGAATATGAACAGGATCCAGTTAGCTTTATAAGGAGTCTTATATTTTGGATGCAGATCACCAAATGCTTTCGGGATCAACCCATCGTTACTCATGGTATAGAAAATACGGCTTTGTCCCATCAGCATCACCAGGATCACTGAAGAGAAGCCGGCAAGAATAGCAATGGTTACCGTATTAGCCAGCCAGCCATAACCCGTCATATACGTACTGATGGCATAAGCAACAGATGCTTCTCTTCCTTTTTCCGGATCAACAAAATCTTTCCACGGTGCCACACCAGTGAGTACATGCCCGAACAGGATATAAAGAATAGTACAAACTACCAATGAACCAAGGATACCGATCGGCATATCTCTTTTCGGGTTCTTGGCTTCCTGTGCTGCTGTACTTACCGCATCAAAACCAATAAAGGCGAAGAATACAATTGCCGCACCTCCGAGAACACCTCCCCATCCGTGTTTATTCCAGCCGCTATAATCAGCAATCACTTTACCTGCCTGGTCGACCACAGCTGGTGTGCCCTCAGGGATCATATATGGAGTATGGTTTTCCGGTTTGATAAACTGCCAGCCAATAGCAATGAAAAGAATAACGATTGCTACTTTAATAAATACAATGATCATATTTACGAAGGCAGACTCCTGTGTTCCTTTTATCAATAATAAAGTAAGGGCCAGCAAAATGACCAACGCCGGTGCATTCAGGATACCCGAATGATGTATACCGGCGGAATCAGTAAAGCTTTCAAACGGCGAGTGGCACCATTCATATGGAATAGCCCCTCCCAGCAGCTTATTTAAATATTCACTCCAGGCAATAGAAACAGTTGCGGCACCCAGTGCATATTCCATGATCAGTGCCCAGCCAATGATCCAGGCGATCAATTCACCCATGGTAACATAAGAGTACGCATAAGCACTACCGGCAATTGGGATCATCGACGCAAATTCTGCATAACACAAACCGGCGAAGGCACAACCAATGGCCGCCACCACGAATGATAAGGTTACAGCAGGTCCTGCAGCTTGCCCGGCAGCCGCAGCGGTACGTACGAATAAACCCGCACCAATGATCGCACCGATTCCAAGGGCAATCAGGTTACCGGCTCCCAATGTTCTTTTCAATCCCTTCTCGGTATCTGCTGCCTGTGCCAGCACCTGGTCAAGGGGTTTCTTGATAAATAAACTCATTTGTTGGTTTTTTATAAGTGACTAAGATAAGTATTGAAGCCTAAACTTCATGCGTTCTTTTTTGAATAGCCTATGCTTTTTTCTGGGTGGAAATGGCCAGGTAATACAGGGGAACTCCCAGTAATACAATGATAAGTCCCGGCCAGGTAAATTCCGGTTTGTAAATGATCAGCAAACCGCAAAAAGCTGCTCCCATTAGTATATACAGTGCGGGTAAAACGGGGTAACCAAATGCCTTATAAGGTCTCTCTGCATCAGGCCTTTTTTTGCGTAGAATAAATATGCCAGCGATAGTAAGCATATAAAATAAAACTACTACGAAGGAGATCATGTCCAGCAGCTGCCCGTATTTGCCACTCAGGCTCCAGATGCTGGCCGCAATACATTGTATCCATAAAGCTACCTGCGGTACG
The DNA here is from genome assembly GCA_943370865.1 of Bordetella parapertussis. GTDB lineage: Bacteria > Bacteroidota > Bacteroidia > Chitinophagales > Chitinophagaceae > CADEDV01. Next base: position 11,308 of record CALRSN020000021.1, on the reverse strand, counting down.
GCATTTTTATTTAATGTGCCTACATTTTTAAAGAACAGGCCATCTTTAGCCATAGTGTGATATACCCGGGCACCTGCGAGGATCAGCCCGTTATTACAACCAAACGTAGAGACCATGATCAGCAGGGCGATGATGATGGCCCCGTTATCTCCAAATATGCGTAAAGAAGCTTCTACTGCCGGGCGGTCATCCGTAGCGAATGCAATTTTATCAAGCGGAAGCACATTTAGGTACATCAGGTTGGCAGCAACATAGATGACCGTAACTATTAATGTACCGAGAAATAAACTCAGCCCGATATTCCGTTTCGGGTTTTTCATTTCGCCGGCAATAAAGGTTACGTTATTCCAGGCATCGCTGCTGAAGATAGACCCCACCATCGCGGCGGCTATGGCACCGGCCAAAGCACTGCCTGAAATACCAATCCAGGTCCCGGGTTGTAATTGACCTGCCGCATCTTTTTGCCCAAAATCCTGCATGGCTGTAAAACCGGTCTTCCAGTTCTCTGCCCAGAAACTTTCCTTGACCAGTAAAAAACCAAAAGCGATCAGCCCGAAGAGAGCAAAAAGTTTGGCAGACGTAAAAATGGTCTGGATGAGTTTGCCTTCTTTTACCCCTTTTGAGTTGATATAGGTTAGCAGGCAAATGATAACAATGGAGACCAACTGGCCGGAGTACACTTTAATGATGCCTGCATCAAAAAGGAAATAGTTATTGCCCAGTTCAGGAACGAGATAAGCCAGGAATTTGGAGAAGGCTACTCCCACCGCAGCAATGGTGGCTGTTTGTATCACCGCAAAAAAACTCCAGCCGTATAAAAAACCCATCAGGGGATTGTAGGCTTCTTTCAGGTAAACATATTGCCCGCCTGCTTTGGGAAACATACCACTCAGTTCGCCATAACTCAGGGCTGCGGTCAGCGTCATAAAACCGGTGATGAGCCAGACGGCTACCAGCCAGCCGGCGCTGCCGACGTTACGGGTGATATCGGCACTTACTATAAAGATACCCGAGCCGATCATGGAGCCGGCCACGATCATGGTACCATCAAACAGTCCGAGTGTGGGCTTAAAGGAAGTTGGTTGATCCTGCATAGCGTTAGTTTAAGAGGGACAGTTTTTTAGAAGCAGGGAAAATACAGATTTCCGGCAAAAGCAGGTCAAAAGAATTATTAACGGCTGCTTTTTTAAAAGTTTTGTGGCTGGGCAATTTTTACCGATTTTCGGCAATCATTGTTACCATCAAATCCGTTGCATGTCAAAAAATAACCGGCTTACTTTATACATCATGATCGCCATGGTACTCGGTATCGTGGTAGGTTATTTTATCAATACCAATGCGTCCCCGGAATTCATCAAAGCATTTGGTCCCAAGATCAAATTACTGACCACCATCTTTCTCCGGTTGGTACAAATGGTAATTGCCCCGCTTGTCTTTGCCACCCTGGTGGTGGGTATTGCTAAACTGGGCGACCTGAAAACAGTTGGCCGGGTGGGAGGAAAAGCCATGCTTTGGTTTATTTCGGCATCATTGATCAGTTTATTCCTCGGGTTGTTATTAGTGAGTATCACCAAACCTGGTGTTGGGGTAAACCTGACCGATACTGATGTGGAAGGAGTAAAAGAACTGATGAAAAAGCAGGAAGAATTTTCACTGGCGAAATTCATTGAGCATGTGTTTCCGAAAAGTGTGATCGAAGCAATGGCGACCAACGAGATATTGCAGCTGGTGGTATTCTCAGTTTTCTTCGGCGTGGCATTAACCGCTATTGGCAAGGCCGGTGAGCCGGTGATCAAAGCACTGGATTCGGTTGCTCATGTAATGCTGAAGATGGTGGGCTATATTATGAATGTGGCACCGATCGGAGTTTTTGGAGCTATGTGTGCGGTGATCTCTGCAAAAGGATTAGGGATATTGACCACTTATGCAAAATATATAGGTTCTTTTTACTTGGGCTTAATAGTATTATGGGCTTTACTATTATTTGTAGGCTACCTGATCTTAAAGAACAGGTTACCTGTTTTATTAAGACGGATCTCCAACCCTATGGCTGTTGCTTTCAGCACCGCCAGCAGTGAAGCGGTATTACCCAAGCTGATCGAAGAAATGGAACGTTTCGGCTGTAAGGATAAAATTGTTTCGTTTGTACTTCCGTTAGGTTACTCTTTCAACCTCGATGGAAGTATGATGTATATGACATTTGCCAGCATGTTCATTGCACAGGCATATAATATTACATCGGTAACCGGTGATATCGGAACACAGATCACCATGCTGCTCGTATTCATGCTCACCAGTAAAGGGGTAGCCGGTGTGCCACGGGCTTCGCTGGTGGTGGTATTGGCTACAGCGGGTATGTTTGGTATTCCTGCAGAAGGTATCGGCCTTATTTTGGCCATCGATGTTTTCTGCGATATGGGCCGTACCATGACAAACGTATTGGGTAATGCTCTTGCAACGGCTGCTGTCAGTAAGTGGGAAGGTGCACTGGCCCATGCACCACATGACCATCATGAAGGGCATGATCATTCAACAACACAAAATCATTAAATCAAGAGGGAATAGTTATGTTTTTACTGGAAGCGTTTCATTGGACAAGTTTATTACAACCGCAATGGTATATTGAGAATGGCGGGTTGTGGCTGTTGTTATTTGTAGTATTTGCAGAAACGGGTTTATTTGTGGGCTTCTTTCTGCCGGGCGACTCCTTGTTATTTGTGTCCGGCATCTTTGCGCATGAAATAACAAAAACCGGGCAGGCTCCTGAACCCGGACTAGGTTACCAGTTCTTAAAATTATTTGGTGTTGAATATCCTTATACCTACTGGATCGATCTTTTTGTATTGATCGGGCTGATCTCCTTCGTGGGTATTCTGGGTAATGCAGTGGGTTACTGGACAGGAAGAAAAGTAGGCCCTGCCATGTATAGCTGGAAAGACCGTTTCCTTTTCAAGAAGAAATACCTGCACCAGGCCCATGATTTTTATGAAAAGCATGGTGGCCTTGCGGTGATCGGTGCCCGTTTCCTTCCCTTCATCAGGACCTTTGCACCGATTGTGGCCGGTATCGTACAAATGGACAGGAAGAAGTTTCATTTCTTCAACGTAGTGGGATGTATCGCCTGGGTAAGCAGTATGATACTGGGCGGCTTCTTTTTACAAAAATGGGTGTGGGAGTGGTTCCAGTTTGATTTGAAAGAACATTTGGAGATCATTGTACTTGGTATCGTCCTTGTTACTACTGCACCGGTCATTATTAAAATGATAACCGGGAAAGCCAAGCACCCGGAAACGCCGGCGAAAAGCTAAATTATACTTGCCCGTATGAATCAACCCAAACCAGCATCCATATTCAATGTAGCTGTTATTGTGGCGGCATTAGGATATTTCGTTGATATCTATGACCTGTTGTTGTTTACCATTGTTAGAGAACCCAGTCTGGCAGGCCTGGGTGTTGACCTGGCAGATGGGAAAGCGGTGTTAGCAGCCAGTACCAAGATCATTAACTGGCAAATGATCGGGTTGCTCATCGGTGGTATCCTCTGGGGAATTATGGGAGATAAAAAAGGAAGGCTTTCTGTATTATTCGGGTCGATCATTCTTTACTCTGTTGCTAATTTCATCACAGGCTTTGTTGAAAATACCGATCAGTATGCCTACGCAAGGTTCGCCGCAGGAATTGGATTAGCCGGCGAACTGGGAGCGGGGATCACCCTGGTTAGCGAATTGTTACCCAAAGCTAAAAGAGGAATCGGAACTTCATTAGTAGCCGGTATCGGTTTGTTTGGGGCTGTGTTTGCTTACTTCACTTTTAAATTTACCAATGACTGGCGCCTTTGTTATAAGATCGGCGGTGGTTTGGGTGTTGCTTTATTATTTCTCCGGATCAGTGTCGCAGAAAGTGGTATGTTCAAACAAACCAGGGAACAAAATGTTTCAAGAGGGAACATATTCATGTTTATTAATAACGGGCAGCGGTTCAAAAAATACATACTAGCTATTTTAATCGGGTTGCCTACCTGGTATGTGATCGGCATACTGGTAAATTACAGTAACCGATTTGCCAAGGTTTTTTACGAGGATAGCAAAATTGAATCAGGGCGGGCTATTATGTATGCCTATGCAGCTATTGCCGTCGGCGATATTTTAGTAGGCCTGATCAGCCAATATTTCAAAAGCCGGAAAAAGGCGTTGTATTTATTTTATGGCTTTACGATTTTATCAGGTATTCTTTTCTTCAGTGGCTTTATACAGTCTGATACCACTATGTATATTGCCTGTGCAGCACTGGGTTTCAGCACAGGTTTTTGGGCCATTTTTGTTACGATGGGAGCTGAACAATTCGGAACGAACCTCCGGGCTACCGCTGCCACCACGATTCCGAATATGGTTCGTGGTGCATTACCGCTGATCAATATGATGTTCCTGGATGTATTTCAGAAAAGCTGGGGCTGGGATATTGTGCAGAGTGGCATTATTACCGGTATCATTGTTATGGCCATCACCTTAGTGGCAGCCTATTTCACCGAAGAAACTTTTCATAAAGACCTAAACTATATCGAGGCAGAAGAAATGATGCCGTAGTTTTGACTATGCCTAAATTCCTCATTGTCCGCTTTTCTTCCATTGGTGATATTGTTCTCACCACGCCGGTCATCCGTTGTCTAAAACAGCAGGTGCGGGATGCAGAAGTGCATTTCCTGACCAAAGATGCGTTCCGCCCGGTTGTTGTACATAATCCACACATTGATAAACTCCATGTATTAGCACATAGCTGGGAGCTGATGATCGAAGAACTGAAAGAAGAAGGTTATGATTATATCATCGACCTTCATCATAATGTGAAGACGCTAAAGTTGAAAAAGGCGCTGAATGTAAAATCCTTTTCGTTTCACAAACTGAATATTGAAAAATACATTTATACCAGCATCAAGATAAACGTATTACCCAAAAAACTTCATATTGTTGACCGTTACCTGAAAACAGTGGAATCCTTCGGGGTGAAGAATGATGGTAACGGGCTTGATTATTTTATAGCCCCGGAAGAAGAAACAAAGAAACAGGATATCCCTGCTTCACATTATGCCGGGTATATTGCCTGTGTGATCGGTGCGGCACATGGCACTAAAAGATGGCCGGTGCAGAAATGGAAAGAGTTTTGTACTAATATGGATCACCCGGTTATGTTATTGGGGGGGAAAGAAGATGCAGTAGCCGGCAATGAGATCACATCCGTGGATGATGTGAAAGTGTACAATGCCTGTGGCAAATTCAGTATCAACGAAAGCGCAGACCTGGTAAAAAAAGCGAAACTGGTTGTCACCAATGATACAGGACTGATGCATATCGCTGCGGCATTCAAAAAACCGATCATCTCTTTATGGGGAAATACAGTACCTGCTTTTGGCATGTATCCCTACTATGGCGATAATTTCCGCCAGCATTATTTCGATGTGTTTGAAACAAAGAAATTATGGTGCCGTCCCTGCTCCAAGATTGGGTATGATAAATGCCCGCTCGGACATTTTAAGTGCATGCAAAAAATTGCAGCTGATGATATCGTGATCGCCGTTAAAAGAAGGCTGTGATCTTTTTCCACCAGGGTTCTGGTTTCGGGTGGAATAAAGGATAAGCTGTATGAGCCTGCACTTCTGCGAGTATTTCTAATTCCAACATGGAACGTTCTTCTGCGGTCAGCTGCCTGTTATTATCGGTAGTGCAGGAGAGCCAATTTTGAATTTGTCTTGCTTCGGCAGGGGTAGATTCTCCACGGAGGTATCTTCCTGTTTTCTGAATTAAAGTTTCTGCTGTCATAAGGGTAAGTTTAATGGTTGGGGATTACAAATATTAAAACAGGTTAAATGCTTTTTGAAAGCATACCTGATCATTTTAACGTCAATAGATGGCAGGTATTGATTCCACCAGCTTTCTGGTTGTTTTTGCGTAAACAAAGAGGAGCGCAGTGTGGCCATATTATCTGCATATATAGGCTGCTCTACAGGTCTTCTTGCTTTTTGTAACTGATCAACGCTGAAACCGGGAATTACTTTTGTTGCCGTGACCGGAATTTCATTTTCATCAGCGACTTGCGTGTTGATACTTTTAACCACGGACCGGCGGACTTCTGTGTATAGATATAAGGAGAGAGAAAAGTTAACAGGTAATGTGTGTCGCTTTTCCCAAAGGGAAATAAAAATATCTCTTACGATCTGTTTGGCTGCTTCTGGTGAGCCTGTTTTGTCAAAGCAATAGGAGAATAGGGGATAAAAGTAGCGGTGATGGATCTCTTCAAAGGCTGAAGTATCATCTACTAATAACTGGTCAATAAGGGTTTGCTCCGGGGTGAAATTCCTGCTCATAAAGGGTACGATTTAATGAAACAATCCGGATACTGGAAGTTGTTAATCGCAGGAATTGGGGTACAAAATCTGGATGCAAACTATAAAGAAAATACGTTGATGCAAAACAAATGAGCTGCTGTTTTGATAGGAAAACTACGTACCGGCAACACAAAAGTTTGAAGCTAAAAGAGATAGTCCCGGATAAAATATTCTAAAACTTATCCACTCGTAATTGTACGTTTGTGTTGATATTATTTTTAAGACCTAAAATAGTGTCTGTAATACCGCTGATTATAAAAGCAGTTAATGATGCATACTAAAATAACGATCAGTTATAGGCTTATACTCTTTTTCTCAGCTCAGGCAGTTTGTTGCTTTTGTTCAGCTCAGCTGACTTCAGGAGTCAGTTCATTTTTGATGAGCGATAGCGTACGGGTAACAATCGACCAGCCAGCTGCTTTTAAAAGAAATAGAGAAACAGTCATTGTTTTTTTTGCTTTGCCAAACGGAAACACTACAGAGCAAACAATGGGTAAAAAAATGCAGCCGGGCGATGACTGGCATTTTGATATCCAGCATATCAAAGCGCAGACCCGTTTTATCCGTCAACAGTGGAGTAAAAAGAATCTTGTTGTTATTTACCTGGAGAATAATTTGAAAAGCTGGCCTGCCTGGAAGCAACGTCATCCTGCATTCCGGCAACTGATCCCGTATATCATTGATTCATTGACCGGCCTAGTTGATGTTAAAAAGAAATCAGTTTACCTGAATGGCCACAGTGGTGGCGGAAGTTTTATTTTTGGATTCCTGGCTTCCTATGATAAAATACCGTCGTATATAAAAAGGATCAGTTTCCTGGACAGTGATTATGGATATGACAGCAGCTATTATCACAAATTCAGGCAATGGCTGCAAGAGGGAAAGGGAACAGCATTAAATGTATTTGCGTATAACGACAGTGTGGCATTGTATAACGGGAAACCGGTGGTATCAGCAACAGGAGGTACCTGGTATAGGAGCCATTTATTGCTGAATCACTTATCTGCGGATTTCAGTTTTTCAAAATACAGGGATGATAGTATTATCATTTATAAAAATGTTGATCAGCGTATTCAATTCTTCTTCAAAACAAACCCGGACAGGAAGATATTTCATACGCAGCAGGTAGAACTGAATGGATTTATCCACTCCATCCTGGCTGGTACAAAACTGGATTCAAAAAAATACAAGTATTATGAAGCCAGAGCTTATGCTGATCTCATTGAATAGGCAGATCAGTTAACCAGTTCACTTAACTCAAGCCAGCGGAATTCTTTTTCATCAAGCAGTTGTGTTACTTCGCCAATGCGGTGGGATAGTAGCTGCAGTTCTTCAAAAGGAGCTGTCCCACTGGCTAATTTTTCAGTAATCACCTGTTTTTCTTTGGTAAGATCTGCAATCTCCTTTTCCAGTGTCTCAAACTCTCTTTTTTCTTTAAAAGATAATTGGCGTTTGGGAGCTGCTGGTGCTGAAGGTACTGCTGCAATAACAGTATCTGCTGGTTTAGCAGGTTCAGCAGTTGGATTTTTTTCTTCCAGCCTGTATAAGGAGTAGTTGCCCGGGAAATCTCTTATGTTACCATCCCCTTCAAAAACAAATAAATGATCCACGAGCCGGTCCATAAAATAACGGTCATGCGAAACGATCAGCAGGCAACCGGGGAATTCACTTAAGAAATTTTCCAATACACCTAATGTTGGAAGGTCCAGGTCATTCGTTGGTTCATCCAGTACCAGGAAGTTGGGATTGCGGAAGAGGATAGATAATAAATGCAATCTTCTTTTCTCCCCACCACTTAAACTGCTGATATACGTGTACTGCTTGTCGGGATCAAATAAAAATAATTGCAGGAACTGCGCTGCGCTGATAGAACCGCCGGCAGCTAAGGGAAAACTTTCTGCGATATTCTTTACAAATTCTATCACCCGCAGGTCTTCTTTCACGATCAGACCCTGTTGCGAATAATTACCAAATATGACCGTGTCACCAACATTCACCTTACCGCTGTCCGCTTGTTCTATGCCCTGCAGAATATTGATGAAGGTGGATTTACCCACCCCATTTTTACCCACCACACCAATACGTTCTCCTTTTTTGAATGTATAATCAAATCCCTTCAGGATCACTTTCTCTCCATAGCTCTTATATACCTTTTTTAATTCGATCACTTTGCCACCGAGCCGGTTCATTTTCATTTGTAGTTGCATCTGTTCATCTTCGATCTTTTGTTTGGCCCTCTTTTCTACTTCGTAAAAATTATCCTGGCGGCTTTTGCTTTTTGTTGTTCTGGCTTTAGGTTGCTTGCGCATCCATTCCAGTTCTTTGCGGTAAGTATTCCTGGCTTTATCAATACTAGCCTGCTCATTTTCAATCCGGGCCGCTTTCTTCTCCAGGTAATTTTCATAGTTGCCTTTATACACATACATATTGCTGCTGCCATCCAGTTCCCAGATCTCATTACAAACAGCATCCAGGAAATAGCGGTCGTGGGTAACCAGCAGCAGTGTCACGTTTTCCTTATCTAAATAATGCTCCAGCCATTCCACCATCTCCACATCCAGGTGGTTGGTAGGTTCATCCATGATCAACAGCACATGTTTGTGTTCAAAACCAATATCGATCAGTGTTTTGGCAAGGGCCACTCTTTTCCTCTGGCCACCGCTTAATGTTTTGACCGGTTGAGCAAGGTGATGAATATTCAGTTTTCCCAACACTTGTTTCACTTTCGCATCGAAATCCCAGGCATTCAGCTCATCCATTTTTATTAAGGCATCACCCAGTTTGTGTCCATCTTCTTCTTCACTGGCGGCTTCATATTCTTTGATCGCATTAATTACCGGGTGGTTATGAAAGAAGATATTATCCAGTACGGATTTTTCCTCCACAAAAGAAGGGTCCTGTTCAAAAAGCACCACATCCACATCTTTATTGATCCAGCATTTACCCTCATCCGCGGTTTCCTGCCCGGCTAATATCCGTAACAGGGTGGATTTACCGGTGCCGTTCCGGGCCACCAGGGCGATCTTGTCACCTTCTTCGATATGAAAGGAAATATTATTGAAAAGGGGCTTGATACCGTAACTCTTGGATAATCCTTCTACAGAAACATAATGCATGGCGCAAAGATAACCTAATGGCCCGCAATCCAGATGAGTATGCAAAGAAGAATGGTGGTAAGGAGGATGATCAGGAAATTATATTTCTCCCGCTGTTGCCTGGAGCGATGTTTATCAGTGAATACATTGATCTGTTCATTGGCGACAGAATCATTACCGGCAAGCTGTTGAAGTCGTTCGGCAATTGGGATAACCTGTTGTTCCTGCAGGGGATTAGCGGACTTGATAACAGCGTCAATGATCTGCCGGAGGATAGCAGGCTCATTGAATTGTTTCAATTGGTCAACAACAGAAGGCGAGAGCAGGTCCAGTATATAATCCTTCAAACCCTCTTTGTCCATTCTGAAAACATCGAGTTTAGATGCATATCTCTCTAACTCTAATGCCTGCTTCAGCACAGAAACAGGAGTTATAACTTCCTGGCTTTTTCGTTTGCCAATACTCTGATCATACCAGCGTTGTTGCAGGTATTTTTCTTTTTTTGTTGGATTAGTCAGCACTTCATAGGCTTCTTTAATATCCGAGAACTGTGCAGCAGAGTAGGGGTCATTACCGGTTTTATCCGGGTGATGTAGTAAAGCCAGCCTCCGGTAAGCCTTTTTAATTTCGGGTAACGTAGCCGATGGTTCCAGTTCCAGCAGTTTATAATAATCCTTCAAATGCATAGCTGGCAGCGAAGGTAAGGCGGCGGCTGTTCATAAATAAACGGGCATTTTGACAAGAATTTACAACCAACTAACATGCAAAACGGTCATGTAAAGGCAAATAAGTTTAATTTTAGTTATCCTTTTCATTTTATAATCTTTTACATATGAACACACCTGGAAAAAAAAACCGGAGAGATTTTTTAAAAGCAACCGGAAAAGCAGGATTGGCTGCAGGTTTATCTGCTACCATATTGCCTGCCCTGGCATCAGTCAGTAACAATGAACAGATCATAAATGGCGGGGCTGAAGACGTTTTGTTTACTCAGCGTCCTTTGCCCTATGCATTTGCCACTCTGGAACCTGTTATTGATGCTATGACGATGGAAATTCATTATATGAAACATGCAGCTGCCTATGCCAATAACCTGGCTGATGCAGTAAAAGCAGAAGGAGTCGATACAGAAAAAGAGCAGCTAAGATGGTTATTGGGAAAAATTTCAAAGTACTCTGCTAAGATGCGTAACAATGGGGGCGGGCATTACAACCATGAGTTTTTCTGGAAAAGTATGCAGGCGCCGGTTGAAGATAACACGCCGCAATCAGCGATCACCAAATTCATCATTCGGGATTTCGGTTCGTTTGATGCTTTCAAAATACAATTTACGGATGCCGGAAAGAACAGGTTTGGCAGTGGCTGGGCCTGGCTGGTAAAATCAGCCGATGGTAAATTAGTGGTGGGGTCAACACCCAACCAGGATAACCCACTGATGGATATCAGCGATCTGAAAGGTATTCCTTTACTGGGCCTGGATGTATGGGAACATTCCTACTATCTTAAATACCAGAACCGCCGCCCTGATTATATCAATGCCTGGTGGAAAACAGTGAACTGGAAAATTGTGCAGCAACGTTATGATATGGCCTGATGCTATTTCAGGTTTTTATTGAAGAAATCAATGGTCCGCTGCCACGCAAGTTTGGCAGCGGTTTCATTATATCTCGTAGGTGCCGTATCATTATGAAAAGCATGGTTAACGCCTTCATAGATATATAACTCGTAAGGGATATTATTTTTTTTCAGGGCTTCTTCATAAGCCGGAATGCCCGCATTAACTCTTTCATCCAACCCGCCGTAATGTAGTTGAATAGCGGCTTTGATCTTAGCT
>CALRSN020000020.1:0-13268 GCA_943370865.1 Bordetella parapertussis | reverse complement strand
GACAGCTGATCCTAAATTCTTACTCCAGAAAAAAATTGAAGCAAGGCTGCATGATAAATACCCGGGCCAATGGATACCGGCCTATTCACAGGTAACATTTAGTCCACATATCCGTTACTCCGAAGCCCTCCAAAGAGGACAACAGCAGGAGGCGATCATGCAGGAAGTGATGAAGACACCTGGCATTGAAGAAAACTGGCAAAGTGAAGAATTGGAAAAGATGATATTGGGTAAGTTAACCAGTTGATGAGTTGATTTGTTAATTGGGTGACGTATCCGGCAGGAGACACTGATTGCTTTCGTGCAACTCCTTATCAACTAATTAACCGGCAAACCAATTAACTTTGCACCTATGACCCGCCAGCAACTTATCGACCAGATCCGCCAAAAACAATCCTATCTCTGTGTGGGGTTGGATACCGACATCACGAAGATCCCCCAACATTTACTGAATGATACCGACCCGGTATTTGCTTTCAACAAAGCAATCATTGATGCCACCAGGGATCTCTGTGTAAGCTATAAGATCAATACCGCTTTTTATGAAGCATTGGGGGTGAAAGGATGGCTGGCAATGGAAAAAACAGTTCGTTATATTGGTGATGAGCATTTTAAAATTGCGGATGCCAAGCGGGGCGATATTGGCAATACTTCCGATCAGTATGCCAAAGCTTTTTTTGAAGCATTACCTTTTGATTCGGTAACAGTGGCGCCCTATATGGGAGAGGATAGTGTGAAACCATTTTTGCAACACGAAGGGAAATGGGCAATTGTATTGGGATTAACATCAAATAAGGGAGCCGAAGATTTTGAATTGCAACAGTTGGTTAGTGGAGACACTAACCATGGCAGTATGTTATATGAAAAAGTGTTGACTACTGTAGCTTCCTGGGGCACTCCCGGTAATTTAATGTTTGTGGTAGGAGCCACACAGGCAGATGCATTTACCAATATCAGGAAGTTAACTCCCGATCATTTTTATCTTGTTCCAGGTGTGGGAGCACAGGGCGGCAGCTTAAAAGAAATCTCAGAAAAAGCCATGAATAAAGATTGTGGTTTGCTGGTGAATGCCAGCCGGGCCATCATTTATGCTTCAGGTGGCGAAGATTTTGCGGAGAAGGCGAGGGTGGTAGCAAAAGAGTATCAACAGGAGATGATGCAATATTTATCATGATATTTTCTTCTTCATGCTTTTACCGGCTATCCCACCTAAGTAGGTGAAAAGAACAGTCAGGATAAAGACTCCCGATACTTTATATGCATGAACTGTGAATTTAAAATCATTATTCAGTGATAATATGAATATAAGAATAAAAGAAATGATTACTGGCAGTATATTGTCTTTTCGGTTAGATATATAACCACAAACAAAACCTCCGGTAAAAGTCGGGATAAAAATTCCAATAATTAGGAATAGCATCATAGCTGCTATCCGATCATCATAACCTACTAGCATACCAGATAAGAAAATAAGAACTATCCCTAAAAAAAAACTTGTTGCTACCCCCCAAGAAAACAGATAGTATATTTCTAGGAGAGTCATTTTCTTGCTTATTCATTTTTAAACTAATTATTTACTTTTCGGGTTGGGCTTACCCGGTGTAAAACTTCCTGAAGGTTCACTGTACCAGGGTACAATATCAACAATGAAAATACCTGCGGCTACTGAAGGATCAGTTTGCACATAACTCTCCGCTTCTTCTTTTGTTTTACAGTCCAGGATAAAAAGCCCCCGCCAGGTAAAATCATTTTTACCAAAAGGCCCGGCCGCTTTCAGGATTCCTTCTTTGTGCAATCGTTCCATATTGGCGAAATGACCGGCAAATAATTTTTTTCGTTGCGCTGTGTCGGTGATCTCTTTATCCTTTGGCCCGGTTTTCAGGATCACCAACCAGAATTGTTTCACCTGTGGCTCCGTTTTCTTTGCGGTGGAATCTTGCTGGCCAAAAGAAACGGGGGACAGGGCTATCAGCAATATCAGTAAGAGGACGCTTCTTTGCATGAAGGTTTGTTTTATTAAATGTATCATTTTTTTGTAAGGCAAAAAAGCAGTTCCAGGGGCTGTTTGGGCAGGTAATTATTCATAAACAATCAGGCTTTAACTACAAACTTTCTAATACCTTTGCCGCAGCTAAATCTGAAATCAAAAATCTTAAACAGACAATAACGATGGCAGCCCGTACAGACCTTTTTACCAGCCCTGATTATTTCAATGTGGATGAACTGCTGACCGAAGAACACCTGATGGTTCGGGAATCTGTCCGCAACTATGTAAAGAAAGAAATATCACCCATTATTGAAGACTATGCACAGCGGGCAGAATTTCCCTTACAGATCGTCAAGCAATTGGGCGAACTGGGTTGTTTCGGGCCAACTGTTCCTGAACAATATGGTGGCGGCAGCCTGGATTATATCTCGTATGGCCTGATGATGCAGGAATTGGAAAGAGGGGACAGCGGTGTTCGTTCCACTGCTTCGGTACAAGGCTCGTTGGTGATGTTCCCGATCTATGCATATGGCAGCGAAGAACAGAAGATGAAATATTTACCTAAACTGGCAAGTGGTGAGTGGCTGGGATGTTTTGGATTGACAGAACCTAATCATGGCAGCGATCCGAGCAGTATGCTGACAAACATTAGAGATGCTGGTGATCATGTAATACTGAACGGTGCAAAAATGTGGATCAGCAATGCACCTTTTTCGCAAGTGGCCGTGGTATGGGCCAAGAATGAACAAGGCGACATACAGGGAGTGATCGTGGAGAGAGGTATGGAAGGATTTACCACACCCACCACACATGGCAAATGGAGTTTACGGGCATCAGCTACCGGCGAATTAGTCTTTGATAATGTAAAAGTGCCCAGGCAAAATATTTTACCCGGGGTAAAAGGTTTGAAAGGACCGTTGAGCTGTTTGACAAAAGCAAGATATGGTATTGCCTGGGGTGCAGTTGGTGCCGCCATGGATTGTTATGATACCGCCCTTCGTTATTCCAAGGAGAGAGAACAGTTTGGGAGACCAATTGGTGGCTTCCAGTTGCAGCAAAAGAAATTAGCGGAGATGCTGACGGAGATCACCAAGGCCCAATTACTGAACTGGAGACTGGGTGTATTAATGAATGAAGGCAAAGTGACACCGCAACAAGTGAGTATGGCCAAAAGAAATGCCTGTGAGATCGCTACGAATATTGCAAGAGATGCCCGGCAGATGCTGGGTGGAATGGGCATCACCGGCGAATACCCGGTAATGCGCCACATGATGAACCTGGAAAGTGTGATCACTTATGAAGGAACACATGATATTCATTTGCTGATCACGGGTATGGATGTAACTGGATTCAATGCATTTAAATAGTTGAATGGTTAATAGGTTGATATGTTAACTATCAACGTACAAACGGGTAATGAAAATATTCCTCATCGGCTTTATGGGTTCCGGGAAAACACACTGGGGCAGGTTGCTGAGTCAAAAACTCAACATCCCTTTTTTTGACCTGGATGAACAGGTGGTGAACCATGAAGGCAAATCGATAGCTGAAATTTTTGCAGAAAGCGGTGAAGAGCATTTCCGGTTACTGGAGAAGGATGTGATGCATATCATTGCCGAAAGCCATGATAGTTTTGTGATGGCCTGTGGCGGTGGTACTCCCTGCTATTTCAATAACATTGAATACATGAATCAATCCGGCACCACGGTCTGGATCAATACTGCCATCGATACGCTTTTCTACCGGCTGATGGGAGAGAAGGAAAAACGTCCGCTGATCAAAGACCTGACAGATGAGCAGCTGAGAGGATTTATCGGGAAAAAATATGCCGACCGCAAGATCTATTATGAACAGGCGGATGTGGTGATCGATGAAGAACCCGTACGATTAGATTTTTTGATTGAAAAAATATTTCATGCATAAGAATTTTTTACTGAGCGGTGCCATGCTGGGCGCCCTCGCTGTTGCATTAGGTGCTTTCGGGGCACACGGGTTACAAAGACTGACGGATGATGAAACCATTCTGAAGGGATACCAGACCGCCGCTCAATACCAAATGTATCATGCCCTTGCCTTATTGCTAGTAGGCATTTTAGCGGAGCGGTTTCATGGCAGGCTGATGAACTGGGCAGGCACTTGTTTTATAACAGGAATCGTTCTTTTCTCCGGCTCTTTATACCTGCTTACTTATCTGAAGATACAGGCCAGTACGGCTGTAAAATTTGTGGGCCCGGTAACACCTGTTGGAGGTATTTTCTTTATTGTGGGTTGGCTGTTACTCTTTACTGCCATCATGAAAAGAAAATGATCAGAGTGGTAATGTCAGCGTAGTCACGGTTCCATTCTGGTTTTCTATAGTGTAAGTGCCCCCGATACTTTCCATTCTTCGTTTGATATTCTTGAGGCCATTTCCAAACTGGCGGAGTTTCTGCATATCAATACCCACACCATCGTCGGAAATCCGGATCACCAGGTTCTCCCGGATCTCAATATCAATTTTGATCATACCGGCTTTGGAATGTTTGAGGGCATTGTTCAGGGTTTCTTTCACACACAGAAAGATATTCCTTCGTTTGTCACCCGTGATCTCTTTTGCTTCGATTGTTTCAGGTGTATGCACTTTACAATCGATCGGGGTGCTTTCAAAATATTCCAGTGCATAGGAGCGAATGTAGGAAATCAGGTTGTCCAGTGTATCATTCCCGCTGTTCATACTCCAGATGATCGCATTCATTTTATTCAGTACTTCATCCGCTGAATGGGAGATCTTTTCAATTTCCACCGGCGTGGATTCTTTCATTTTATTCCGGGCTATTTCGCTCATCAGCCGTATGGCGGTCATACCGGCACCCAGTTCATCATGCATATCGGCAGAGATACGTTGGCGTTCTTCCTGTTGCGCTTTATACACCGCCAGTTCCTTTTCATATTCTTTCATCTGGTTCTCTGTCCGCAACCGTTCTCTTTCTTTTGTTTGCGCAATGATATTGGTCCGGTTCTTATGATTCAGGCCGGAGAAGAAGAACACCAGTTCAAGGAATAGCCCGATCTCGTAATAGAAAAGAGCAGAATCCCAGATGCCGGGTAGTTTGATAACCTTCGTAACCAGGTACAACAGCAATGAAATGAAAGAAAAAATGAGCAACAGTAAATTACCCCAGAATAAGTAACGGAGTAATTTGTCCTTCCACCGGCGCAGGCTATAGACAAGAAAAATGACCGTCATGACCAGCAAGGCCATCTTGGTAACATTTTCCACATTGTATTCTGCGACGAAATTGTCGGTGAAAAAATGAAAATAACTGAAGATGAGTATCGATACCACGATCATGATGATCCCGGCATTATAGAGTTTATAAAGGAAGGGGTGGTTCTTTTTGGTCACCAGGAACCGCTGCATAAAGAACATATAGAACATGATGCCCAGGCTTTGCATGACGTAGTCAAGATAACCTTCAAAGAAATAACCAATCGTATTGGGCCGCATGTCATAAAAGGCCTTGGTGAATAGCATACCACCGACAAAGAATGCATAAGCAGCATAGTAGAGAAACTCTTTGTTGGCACCTTGTAAATAATTAGCCATGGAGAACAGGATCATCATCAGTAAGAGACCACTGAAGACATACGTAACCATATTATACATCCGGTGATCTTCCTGTATGTCCTTGATGAAGGATTCGACCCGGTTAATATGTACCAGTCTTGGTTTCATGGTATTGATATGGGTACGGGTCAATTCAAGTACGGCTATAATGTTCACAGAGTCACCCGCCGCAACAGTTATTTTCCGGTAGCCAAGATTATCCTTGATGGGAGCAGGAATAAAGGGAATGGGGGCTAACGACTGACCTTGCTGTGTAAAAAGGAAAACATCCGTATAAAAGAACCCGGGAAAAAACCAGGCACTAACAGCAGTGTCGGCACTGTTGCAAACTGAAAATCGGAGTACAGCTTTTTTAGCCACATCTGAAGGTGGTACAAGCCCGGTATGGGCCATTCCTTTTTTGAATACAAGGCCTGGAAGAACATTCTGCAGATTGTCGCTGCTTTTTATGAAGCTGCTGTACGCATATTTAGCCAGGCTCGTGGCATATTCGATACGGCTGATATCGAGACAGCGGGGTGCTGTGCTATCCTGTGCCCGGCTACAGAAATGGCATAGTAATACAGCCAGGAGGGCGGCTAAAAGTTTACCGGTAATTGTTTTCATGTTCGTGACTGGTGGCAATCTTTCAAATGTAATGATTCAGGCCTGATTATCTAAATTTTAGCTATACCACTTTCCGGGTAGCCGGAACCCGTTTGAAGGCCCGGAAAAAAGCAAACTATGCTATCTTTGCGGCCATGGCTCAAAAGAAGAAAAAGAAGGTTGCTGAAAGTCCTAAGAATAAACCGGGTAAGTCGGACGCATTGCCCATGAAACAGGAAAAAGAGGAAAGTATTGACTGGCGAAGCCTGGCCCGTGACGAACGTACCTGGAAGATCAGCGGAGCTGTATCCCTGCTGGTGTCTATCTTCCTGTTCATCGCCTTTATTTCTTATTTCTTTACCTGGAAAGAGGACCAGGATAAGGTATCCAGGGGGGCATCGATATTGTTCGACAATGATGTGAAAGTAAATAACCTGCTGGGCCGGCTGGGAGCATATATTTCCCACTTTTTTATTTATAAAGGCTTTGGTGCTGCCTCTCTGCTTTTCTGTACTTTCTTTTTTGTATTAGGTGTCAATCTGCTGTTTACCCGCAAAGTGTTTTCCGTTTCCCGTAACCTGAAATATGTTACAATCGGCCTGCTGGTGCTTTCCGGTTCACTGGCCTTTATTTTTTCCAACAGTGAGTTCCGGTTTGGTGGTGGGGTGGGTGCTATGATCAGTGGCTGGCTGACAGGTGCATTGGGAACAATCGGTACGGCCGCAGTGTTACTTTTATTGGCTATAGGTTATTTTATCTGGCAGTTCAATCCTGCTTTTAACCTGCCGAAGAAAAAAGAACAGCCTGAACCCATAGTTGAAGAAATACCCGGAGAAGAAAACACAACTGGAGCGATCGTACCCGGTGGCAAAACCATCAACGATATCTATAATGAGAGTAACGGCGAAGCACTGAAAGGGAATTCGATGAAAACAACCGGGGGAATGATTCTTAATCCTAATAAGGAAGAGGCACTGCCGGAATTCAAGATCATTGAAAAGGAAGAACCCCTGGAAGATGAGGCAGCCATATTAGAACAACAGCAGCCAACGCTGGAAAAAGAGATCGTCAGTGAGATCATGCATGAACATGACCTGGCAGGGACCAAAGAATTGCCGGTAACGGTCTCGCAGGATTTTAAACCCATTAAAGAAAAACCGGTTGAAAAAATACCTTCTGCCGATGATCTTGAACTGGAAATAAAAGTGGTGCCGGATGAGACCCCGGAGACGGATGCTGTTAAACCTTCCATACCGGCCATCGCTGAAAAATATGACCCTATACTTGGTTTAAAGAATTATAAGTATCCAACGCTGGACCTGCTCGACAGTCATGGCAGTGAAAAGATCGTACAGGATACCAATGAGCTGGAGAATAACAAGAACCAGATCATTGCCACCCTCCGGAACTATTCCATCGAGATACAAAAAATATTTGCCACAGTTGGTCCAACGGTTACTTTATATGAGATCATACCGGCTGCAGGTGTTCGTATCTCCCGGATCAAGAACCTGGAAGATGATATTGCCCTGAGTTTATCTGCCCTGGGTATCCGTATCATTGCTCCGATACCCGGCAAAGGAACGATTGGTATTGAAGTGCCGAATGCCCGCAAGACCATCGTTAGCATGAAGACCTTATTATCTTCAGAAAAATTCCAGAATAATACTTTTTCGCTGCCCATTGCATTGGGTAAGAAAATCGATAACGAGAATTTTATTGTTGACCTGGCCAGTATGCCGCACCTGCTGATGGCCGGTGCTACCGGGCAGGGTAAATCGGTGGGAGTAAATGCGATCCTTGTTTCATTGTTATACAAGAAGCATCCATCGCAACTGAAATTTATTTTAGTTGATCCCAAGAAAGTGGAGTTGAGTATTTACCGAAGGATCGAACAACATTTCCTGGCAAAATTGCCCAACGAAGAAGAAGCGATCATTACGGATACAAAAAAAGTGATCAATACACTGAATGCTCTTTGTATTGAAATGGATCACCGCTATGACCTGCTGAAAGAAGCAGGTTGCCGGAATATCAAAGAATACAACGAAAAGTTTGTATCACGAAAACTGAACCCCGAGAAAGGGCACCAGTTCCTCCCGTTTATTGTACTGGTGATCGATGAGTTTGCGGACCTTATCATGACTGCCGGTAAAGAAATTGAAATGCCAATTGCCCGGTTGGCGCAGCTGGCCCGTGCCGTAGGTATCCATCTGATCATTGCCACACAAAGGCCTTCGGTGAATATCATCACCGGCACCATCAAAGCCAACTTCCCGGCCCGTATTGGTTTCAAGGTTTCTTCAAAAATCGACTCCAGGACGATACTCGATACCGGTGGTGCCGAGCAACTGATCGGTAAGGGTGATATGCTGGTCAGTTATAATGGTGAACTGGTGCGTTTGCAATGTGCTTTTGTGGATACACCAGAGGTAGACAGGGTGGTGGAGTTTATAGGTTACCAGGAAGGCTACCCGGTACCATTCCTCTTACCGGAATATATTGATGAGAAAGAACTGGAAGGAAAGGATTTTGACCTCGGCGACCGGGAT
Organism: Bordetella parapertussis; assembly: GCA_943370865.1. GTDB lineage: Bacteria > Bacteroidota > Bacteroidia > Chitinophagales > Chitinophagaceae > CADEDV01. Next base: position 4,537 of record CALRSN020000020.1, on the reverse strand, counting down.
TCTTTATTTGAAGATGCGGCCCGGCTGATCGTACAGAACCAAATCGGTTCCACTTCGTTATTACAGCGAAGAATGAAATTGGGCTATAACCGGGCGGGCAGATTGATGGATCAACTGGAAGCAGCAGGTATTGTGGGGCCCAACCAGGGAAGCAAGGCCCGTGATGTATTAATTAAAACAGAAATTGATCTGCAACAACACCTGGATACATTGGGTTAGAATACTGTTAAGAAGGAATAACCCCTTGCAACCCGGCCTGATGATTGTCAGTCCTGATAACAACAAAGAGACCCTATCTTTGCACCCGTCTATAAAAAAGATAATATGATGAAGAAAGTTTACCTGTTAGCTATAGTATTCCTGAGTGGTATTGTATCGTTTGCACAAACAAATCCTACCCGTAACGACCCGGAAGCTAAAAAAGTGCTGGATGCGGTCAGTGCCAAATTCAAAACCTTTACATCGGTTCAGGCCGGCTTCAAATACACCGTAGAAAATGCAGCGGGTAAAGTCTTATCTACCAAAACGGGTACGTTGAAAATGAAAGGCACTAAATACAGGGTGAGTTTCAGCGGGCAGGAAATATTTTGTGATGGGAAAACAGTGTGGAATTATGATAAGGCCGCCAATGAAGTAACCATCAGCAACCTGGATGCTTCCGGCGGAACGATCACCCCGCAAAAATTATTTACCAATTTCTACGATAAAGATTTCTATTATATCCTCAATGGCGAAAAGAAACAGGCTGGTAAAACGTTACAGGAAATTGAAATGACCCCGATCGACAAAACAAAAGCCTTTCACAAAGTATACCTGCTGGTTGATAAGAATGCAAAAACTATTTACAGTACCAAAGTATTGGAGAACGCCGGTAACCGGTATAGCTACACGATGACCAGTATGAAAACGAATACTGCAATCGCAGATGCTGAATTTGTTTTTAACAAGAGCAAATATCCCGGTGTGGAAGAAGTAGACCTGAGATAACTATTCGCAAGAAGTATAAAAGAAAAGGGTTGTGATTTATTTATCACAACCCTTTTTGATTAGTAACCGGTATTATTTTATATAACCGCTTTCCGGATCTTCAATACCTGTTCAAGTAATGGTTCCAGCAGGTCTAATCGTAACATATTCGCCCCGTCACTTTTGGCAACAGCCGGGTTGGGATGCGTTTCAATAAATAAGCCATCAGCGCCTGTTGCAATCGCAGCTTTGGCAATGGTGCCGATCAGTTGCGGGTTGCCACCGGTGATACCACTTGTTTGATTGGGCTGTTGCAAGGAATGCGTTACATCCATCACCACCGGCGCACCGTGTTCCTGCATCCAGGGGATATTGCGATAATCCACCACCAGGTCCTGGTAACCAAAGGTGGTTCCTCTTTCGGTGAGCATTACTTTATCATTTCCTGCCTGGCGGATCTTTTCGGCTGCAAATTTCATGGACTGTCCGCTGAGGAATTGCCCCTTCTTCACATTCACGATCTTGCCTGTTTGTGCCGCAGCGATCAACAGATCCGTTTGCCGGCATAGAAAAGCCGGTATCTGCAAAATATCAACATATGCTGCGGCCATGGCAGCTTCCTCATGCGCATGTATATCCGATACCACCGGCAAACCCAGTTGTTTTTTTACGTTACCTAAGATCTTCAATGCGGCTTCATCACCCAAACCGGTAAACGAACTGGCACTGGTGCGGTTGGCTTTGCGGTAAGATGCTTTGAATACATAGGGGATACCAAGGTTCTTACAAATCCCGCCTACTTTTTCGGCCACTTCCATTACCAGTTCTTCACTTTCCACCACGCAGGGGCCTGCCAGCAGGAAAAAATTTGTTTCGTCATACGACTGACCTGCAAAAAGGTCTTTCAGAAATTGTTGCATGCTGCGAAGTTAATGAAAGGGAGGGAAGTTGACAGGTTGATATGTTTGCAAGTTTAAAGAGAGCAGAGTTGTTGTTTGTGCTTATTAACCTGTCAACTTATCAACTTCACAACCTTTCCTTATATTGCAACCCTATAAAGCTTGCTATGGTAAAAGATAAAATTTTGGTGATCGGTGCCTCCGGCCAGATAGGCGTGGAGCTGACACTGGCCCTGCGAAAAATATATGGAAATGCCAATGTGATCGCTTCTGACCTGCGGGAACAAAATCCCCTGCTGGAGGGAACAGGCCCTTATGTATCACTCGATGTGATGAACAAAGAGATGCTGCATGTGCAGGTGATCCGCCAGAATATTACGCAGATCTATTTACTGGCAGCCATCCTTTCCGCTACTGGTGAAAAGAACCCCGGCCTGGCCTGGAACCTGAATATGCAGGGCTTACTAAATGTGCTGGATATTGCAAGAGAAGAAAAATTACATAAAGTGTACTGGCCATCTTCTATTGCAGTTTTTGGTCCTACTTCTCCAAAGAAAGATTGCCCGCAACAAACCATCATCGAACCCACAACAGTATATGGGATCAGTAAGTATGCCGGCGAATTCTGGTGCCATTATTTTCATAACCGGTTTGGAGTGGATGTAAGAAGTCTTCGTTACCCCGGTCTTATCTCGTATAAATCTGCACCTGGTGGTGGTACTACTGATTATGCAGTAGAAATATTTCATGAAGCACTGGAAGAAAAGAAATATGAATGTTTCCTGAAAGAAGATACTTATCTGCCGATGATGTATATGCCTGATGCCATCAGGGCTACCATTGAACTGATGGAAGCACCGGCTAAGAAAATCTCGATCCGCACTTCGTATAATGTTTCGGGTATGAGTTTTTCTCCAAAAGAAATTGCAGCCCAGATCAAAAAACATATCCCTGAATTTGCGATCAGTTACAAACCGGATTATCGGCAGGCCATTGCCGACAGCTGGCCGCAGAGCATTGATGATTCTGTAGCGAATAAAGACTGGGGCTGGAAAGAAGAATTTGACCTGGCAGCGATGACGAAAGATATGTTCGCCAATCTTAAATAAGCACCGGTCACTATCTCTTAATACTGAATTGACCGAAAGATTGTAAAGGCAGTTCAGCTATTTCAACCGTTGTTACTATTGCTTTTGGAGGACCTTGCCTGCACCATAGTATTAAAGTTTCAATTTGTTCTTTTGTCCCGGTCACTATTATTTTTACCTCTCCATTGGAAAGATTCTCAACTGTACCGGTAATGCCAATAGTAGTTGCCTTCTCCCTGGTGCTTTGCCGGTAAAATACTCCCTGCACTTTACCGGATACGATTATAGAATAGGTGACTAACATCAGAAATTGATCAGGCTGACCATTTCTTCCAGGAATTGTTGATCGGTTGTATCAAACTGGTCGTAGGTATCACTGTCCACATCGAGTACCGCCACCACTTCCTTATTCCGGATCACCGGCACCACAATTTCAGATTTGGATAAACTGCTGCAGGCAATATGTCCCGGGAATTTTTCTACATCCGGAACGATCAGTGTTTGTTGCTGCGCCCAGCTGCTACCACATACACCACGGCCTTTTTTGATGCGGGTACAGGCAACAGGTCCCTGGAAAGGACCGAGAACTAATTCATCATTCTTTACAAAATAAAACCCGACCCAGAACCAGCCGAATTGTTCCTTCAGTGCGGCCACTACATTCGCTGTATTTGCAATGAGGTCATTTTCTCCTTCGAGCAGTCCTTTCACCTGAGGTAATAATGATTCGTATTGTTCGGCTTTACTGCCTTTTGCTATTTGTAAATCTTCTGCCATAGAGCAAAGGTAAGGAGTCGGGAGTAGTTAGTCAGTAGCCGGGAGTCTAAAGTCTTTCAGGGTTTCATAACCTGCTTTAAGATCATTTGTAGTTTCTCTTTTAGATCAATACTGTTTTCATAAATAACCTGCTGGTCGCTGATGCCGGAGAGGGTGGTGGAGTGTTCAGCTTTTTTATTTCTTATATAAATAACGGGTTTGCCTTTTGCTTTGGCATACCCGGCTTCGATGCCGATACCAATGGCTTTATCACTTGTTTCTGCGATCAGCAGGTCAGCGGCATCAATTTTCTGCATCGCTTCCTGCATCATTTCTTTTTCCTGCGAAGGATCGAACTGGAACCGTTCTATAAATACAAAAGGGTTTATACCCGAAGCCACTAACACTTCTTTGATAACGGTTAGTTCTTCCGCCAGTTCATTTCTTTGGCTGTAGCTGATGGCGATATAGGCGGTCATATTAAAATGGTATAACTGTTATTCTCTCCTTATACTTTCCTTTTTCAATTACCCACAACAGGGCATAGCTGCCTGCGCCGTCACTATTAAGGGTGCTGATATATAGGATATCTTTTTTCTTATCGTAATGACACTCATGGAATTCCGGGTTAGGTTCATACAGGTTTTCAATTGCAGACAAAGGTAACTGGCTGCTGGTATTCCCTTTTTTGATAGTAACAGTTGCGTATTGTGCCTTGGGGATATTACCGTCTGTCCCCCATATAACTTTATTATTGATCCTGGAGATATAACTTACCCCGTCCTCTCTTTTATACGTTAGTTTATGCCGGGCAGGGTTGAATTTTTT
>CALRSN020000019.1:0-13393 GCA_943370865.1 Bordetella parapertussis | reverse complement strand
TACGGTTGGCTTTTTTCTCCACCCATTTTTTTACGGAATGGTATACCGGCATACAAAGAATGATTGCCAACAGTAACCAGAACAGGTGCTCGGTAAGTGTATTCATCACTTCCATATTACCGTTGGGTCCCGCCCGGAAGGAAAATAATTTTTCTACATAGGCGATCAGAATTTTTGTATCTGTGAAATAAAAGATCACCCAGCCGGGAATAATAACCGCCAGTGCGTATACATGCGAAAAGAATGCCGGTAATTTTTCCAAAGCCTTTAATAGGAATGCCCTTTCCAGCGAAATGAATAGAAAAAAGTATAAGCCCCAGAAAATAAAATTCCAGCTGGGACCATGCCACATACCGGTAAGGAACCAGACGATAAATAAGTTGAGATAGACCCTCTTTTTATTCCCGCCTAAAGGGATATATACATAGTCCCTGAAAATACTTCCCAGCGATATATGCCAGCGTCGCCAGAATTCACCAATTGACCTGGAGATATAGGGGTAATCAAAATTCTCCCGGAAATGAAACCCAAACATCCTTCCCAGCCCGATGGCCATATCAGAATAACCGGAGAAATCAAAATAGATCTGTATCGCAAACATGACGAGGCCTACCCAGGCTTCAAGACTGGAAAGATTGGCCAGTTCTGTTATACTTAACGGGTGCTGGTTATCACCCATGTATTTTCGCACCAGTTCCGCCGCCACATTGGCAATGACCACTTTTTTGAATAAACCGATACAAAAACGGGACACACCTAAACTAAAATCGGTAAGATTCTCTTTTCTTCCATAAATCTCTTTTTCAACATGGGCATACCGGATAATAGGCCCGGCTACTAAGGAGGAGAAAAGCGAAACATACATTAAAAAATCAGGAAAATTCCGTTGCGCTTTTATATCTCCGCGATATACATCCACCACGTAAGAGATGGTGTGAAAAGTATAGAATGAAATACCCAACGGCAGTGCATACCCGGTGGCAGTAAAAGAAGTCCCAAAAACAGCATTCAACTGGTCCACCAAAAATTTATCGTATTTAAAAAGAGCCAGCAAGGCGAGGTTAAAACACACGGTGAATGTCACCCCAATCTTTGCCCATTTGGTGCCCCGGTGTTTATCTATAAAAATAGAATTACCCCAGTCTATAAAGGAGGAAAGGATCAGCAAAAAAATCCATCTTGGCTCACCCCAGCCATAAAAGGCCAGTGAAAAAATGATCAGCACCCAGTTTCGCCATTTTGGATTTTTGCTGCTGTAATACAGCATAAGGCATAGCGGCAGGAAAAGAAAGAGAAAAACCAGGCTTGCGAATACCATAGAAATGGGTTGGGGAATATTTAGCTGCGTAAAATACTAATTTGCCGCAATGTTTTATAGTGCATAGAAACAAAAAAAATGGAATAACAGCAATACCCTCAGAGCGGTATTTGAGAAAATAGAAATTAGGAGGAGGTGATTAATACTCGTTAAAGCTCTTTACGCAACCTTGCCACAGGAATATTGAGTTGTTCCCTGTATTTAGCCACCGTACGGCGGGCAATATTGTAGCCTTTTTCCTGCAGGAGTTCGGTCAGGCGTTCATCGCTCAGTGGTCTTTTCTTGCTTTCACCTTCTATCAGGTCACTGAGAATTTTCTTTACTTCCCGGGTAGATACTTCTTCACCACTGTCGGTAGTGAGTGATTCACTGAAAAAGAATTTAAGACGATACGTTCCAAATTCTGTTTGCACAAATTTGCTGTTGGCCACCCGGCTCACCGTAGAAATATCAAGATTGGTTTTTTCAGCAATATCTTTTAAGATCATCGGGCGGAGATTGGTCTCGTCACCTGTCAAAAAAAACTCATACTGGTGCTCCATGATCGCATTCATCGTACTCAACAACGTGTGCTGCCGTTGTTTGATGGCATCAATGAACCATTTGGCGGCATCTATCTTTTGCTTGATGAAGAGAACAGCTTCTTTTTGGCGTTTATCTTTCTTGGCCCCCCGGTCATATTCTTTCAGCATATCCCGGTAGCCTTCACTGATGCGGAGTTCGGGTGCATTCCGGCTGTTTAGTGTCAGCTCCAGTTTACCGGCATTATTGAAGATGAAAAAATCGGGTACCACATAACTCTCTGCCTTGCTCATCTCTCCCAAATTGCCGCCCGGTTTCGGGTTCAGCCGGATGATTTGTTGCATCACCTCCTTTAACTGGTCTTCATCCAAACCGAGACCCCGTTGAATTTTCTCGTAATGCTTTTTGGTAAATTCATCGAAGTAGCGGGAAATAGCTTTAATAGCTGTATCCACCTGTTTGCCTTCATCCTTTAAGCGTTGTAATTGCAGGAGCAGGCATTCCTGCAGGTCCCTTGCGGCCACGCCGGGAGGGTCGAAGCGCTGTATCATTTTGATGACAGCTTCCACTTCTTCCTCTGTGGCACTGATGTTCTGTCGAAAAGCCAGGTCATCCACAATGGCTGTCGTTTCCCTGCGCAGGTAACCATCTTCATCAATACTGCCGACGATTTGTTCAGCTATCTTTTGTTCTTTTTCATCCAGTTTCAGCAGGCCCAGCTGGTCCAGCAACAGTTCATAAAAACTGGTTTCTGTTTTAAAAGGGAGTTGTTTCTTATCGTCTTCCTCGGGGTAATTATCGTCGCGGAGCTTGTAATCGGCCACATCATCATCTCCTTCCGACACATATTCGCTGACGTCAATATTATCATATTCATCCTCGCTGCCGTCTTTGTCTTCGTATTCTTCTTCACCTGGCTCTGCAAATTCATCTTTCAGTTCATCAGCATTTTCATCATGGCTCTCATCATCCAGCTCCAGGGCCGGGTTTTCCTCCAGTTCCTCTTTGATACGGGTTTCGAGATTGGCCGTAGGCACCTGCAGCAGCTTCATGAGTTGAATCTGCTGTGGTGACAGCTTCTGCAGCATTTTTTGTTGTAAACTCTGGCTTAAGGCCATATCCTCCGGGTGTTATTTGTGGCTGGCCGCTGTTTTTCAAAAATCCGGCCAATTATCAAAAATCAGGCCGTAAATTACGTACAAATCAACGAAGGATGCGGCAACGGATTTGTTATTTTCTTGTTGTGTTTGTTTTGGGGTTTTGGGGAAATATTTCCGGACAGGGGAAAATCGACTCTGTGGGTATTAAATATAACCGTAATCAGTTTGACTGTTATAGTAAAACCCAGGGTCCCGCCTTCGATAGTACACTTATTTCTGAATTACGTATCAACCAAGGGGACTGTATCAAACTTCCTATTGATTATGAAGTGCTGAGAAACTTTGATTTTGAAAAGTTGCTGAAAGCGGTTCCATCTGTTTGTAACGATACTTTGCTGGTAAAGAAAAATAATCTGAATAGTTTATTATTTACAGGTAAATATTTGATATATCCGATGGAGTCAGTAGCAATATTACCCCCCTCTTTTTACAGTAATAATCTTGGATTTTTTTGCCAAAAAGAATTGAAACTGGAAAAGTTCACCTCTGTTCCTTTACGTTTCCGACTTGGTTCATTGGACTATGTCAACTACCTGGAACAAAAACCAAATGCTTTAAAACCGCAATAGAGGTTAGTCCTCTGTATGTTCTTCCGCAACCGGTGAGGAAGCCGTTGCTCTCTTAATTAGAATAAATCCGGCCACCCCTGCAATGAATGATGAAACCAAAATCGCTATTTTGGAATGCTGGATAATGCTGTTGTCATTAATAGCCAGTAAGGCAATAAATATAGACATAGTGAAACCGATCCCTGCTAATACACCGGCACCGGCCAGTTGCAGCCAGTTCACAGCATCCGGTAATTTTCCGATCCGGACTTTAACAGCCAGGAAACACAATAGCAATACCCCGATTGGTTTTCCCAGTATTAAACCTGCCATGATACCAAGGCTGTTATTATTAATTAAGATCTCCTGGATACTTCCGCTGATGATGATACCGGTATTGGCAAACGCAAATAATGGTACAATGATAAAAGCAACCGGGTAATGCAGGAAATGCTGCAGCTTATATGAAATAGAATTTTCTTTCCCATCTCCGAAAGGAACAGCAAAAGCCAGTAATACTCCGGATATGGTGGCATGGACACCCGATTGAAGCATACAATACCACATCACTATTCCACCAAGGATATACCATACTAATTGATAAATACGAAGACGGTTTAGTAACAGCAATATTCCAAATATGCCTAAGGCAATAAACAGGTAAGTAGTTTGCAGATCATTAGTATAAAAGACAGCAATAATCAGGATAGCCCCCAGGTCATCAATGATCGCCAATGCAGTTAGAAATATCTTTAAGGCCAGCGGCACTCTCTTGCCGGCTAATGATAATACGCCTAATGCAAATGCAATGTCTGTTGCCATTGGGATACCAAAGCCACTTTGCGTGGGAGTGCCTGCATTAAACAGAAAATGAAACAGTGCAGGAATGGCCATACCGCCAATGGCAGCAACAACAGGTAATGAAGCATTTTTTATACTCGATAATTCACCAGCATATAATTCTCTTTCTATTTCCAGCCCGACCATCAGAAAGAAAATTGTCATCAGGCCATCATTGATCCAATGTTCGATACTCAGGTTCAGTTCAAAATTGCCTATAGAAAAACCAGCTTTATGGTGCCAGAAATCGATATAAGACTGACCGATGAAAATATTGGCCAGGCAAAGACTTAAAACAGTTGATAAGATCAGGATGATACCTGAGCTTTTTTCACTGTTAAAAAACTCTTTGAAAAGTTTTGTCATGTTCTAAAGATAAATCTTATGCTGCAGGCAAGGGCATTAATCATGTGTTAGAATCACCTGAGAAATTCAGTAACAATTATCCCGTAGTAATTTCATGGCAGCTAACCCTTTTTGACGGGCAAAATTGATATTGCGTTCAGGAATGCTGTCGGGATCAGGGAAGTTGGCAATAGCTTCTTCAATACTTTCTTCTCTTAACAGGTGCAGCATGGGGTAAACAGAGCGATTGGTATAATTAGCGGGATCATCACCGGGGGCATCGGCAAAACGATAGAGTGGATGAAAACTGGCTAACTGGTAAACACCTTCGTATTCATTTTGTACTAATAATTTCTCCCCGAGCTCTACCAGGTCCAGGTAATCTTCAAATGATTCAAAGCTGTTGGGGAAAATGATCAGCGTGGTTTCAATGGTCTCATCATTATCCAGCCGGATACATTCATTGAGTAAAGTTTCCAGGCAAACTGCGAGATCAGCTGCAGTCTCAACAACATAGTGCAACCGGTTCTCCTTAACAACTTTGGAAGCAAAGGGGCAGAAGTTGCAACCAATCACCACATCCCGAACCCATTTCTTTGTTTGATCAATGATATGCTGGTTCGGATCCATATTCAATTTGTTATAAGCTAACGGCAGCAGTGCTGAGTACTTTCTTTACTGCAGCAACGATCTTTTGCCCTTTTTCACTGATCTGCTCTTCGGTCCATAATAAACTGATGGAAGTAGAAATGCAGCGGCTGAGTATAGCATCACTCGCAGCAAAATCTTTATTCGCCTGTTCCATTACTTTGGCTTTCATTTCCGGGTGCAGGGCATTCAGTGTTACCGAATTTTTCAGGTGGTCCCATTTGCGGATATAGTGCCAGTTATTATCAAACCAGTAAAAATTGCCTGCTAAAATTCCCTGTGCTTTTAACTCCGCTACTACCGCCTTTGTGATTTCTTCAGTTGGCAGGAACCAGCTGATAAAACTACAACTGTCACCAGCCGGATCCGGGATGCGGCGGAAAGAAATTTCCGGAACCTGTTTGAGTATATTGATCAGCTGTGTGTGATTCTTTTTTTGCAGGGCTAAAAATTCCGGTAATCTTTTTATTTGTGCTAATCCAACAGCAGCATGTAATTCAGAAATGCGGTAATTATAGCCAATAAAGGGATGCAGGTCTGCTCCACGGTCTGCACCTTTATGATCATGCCCGTGATCCGTATAGCCATCAGATTTTATATATACATCTTCACTATTAGTCATCACGACACCACCTTCTGCACAGGTCATTGTTTTTACAAAATCAAAACTAAAAGTGCCGGCATGCCCGATGCTGCCTAAATGTTTTCCTTTGTACATGCCACCGATACTCTGGCAGGCATCTTCGAGGAGGACCAGGTTATGTTCTTTACAGATGACCAGTAATGCATCCAGGTCGGCCATGCTGCCGCACATATGTACAGGCATGATCGCTTTTGTTTTAGGGGTGATTGCTTTCCTGACGGCTTCGGGATTTAAAGTCAAGGTATCATCAACGTCCACTAAAACAGGAACAGCACCTACACTTAATACAGCCTCAAAACTGGCGACGAACGTAAATGAGGGAGTGATGACTTCATCACCATAACCAATACCCAGGGCACTCATGGCCGTAGTCAAAGCCGAAGTACCACTGGAAGTCAGCTGGGCATATTTGCAGCCGAATGTTTCACTGATAGCAGCTTCCAGTTCTTTGGATTTCCAGATACCCTTCCGGGGTCCGTCAAAACCATACCGCATCAGGATACCTGTTTCCAATACGTCGTTTACTTCTTTTCTTTCTTTATCACTCCAGAGTTCGTAGCCGGGCATATAAGTCAATTAAAAATGAAAAATAAAAGCAACTCAGGGAATTGCTTGGCAAAGGTAAAAAACGGGACGGGAACAAGATCAGGGTTTATAAAACTGCCATTTACCATCCGGTTGCACTACAATGGCGATCTCACTCATCTCGCTTTCATTATTATTCTTGCCAACCGCAGTGATCACATACCGGTAGGAGAACTGGCTGGAAGCAAGTGTATCAGTGAGGTTGAATCCTTCCGGTTTTACGACTACCCGGTTCATATATTGAGGGATATTGCCAAAGGTTTCTGTATGTGAATCAACTGCATATTTGTAAACTACATAATATTTGATAGCTACCAGGTTGCGGGGATCTGGTTTCACATTGAATTCAATGCTATTATTGGTGATCTTTTTTTCAACGATCGGGGCCCAGGGTTTTTCATTATCGATCCAGCGCATGGGAGGGAGCAATGCCGGGTATTTATAATAATTGTTCTGTAGACTGTCATTCCAGCCATTTGGATTGCGGTTAAAGGAACGGCTGCTGAAATAAACACTTCCCTGCACATTTGGATAGCGGCGCAATAGCTTTATCTGGTTAGGCAGCTCGTTTTTATTTTTCCAGGCGGCAGCCCTTTCTTCCACCCGGTACAAGCCATGACCAATATAGATATGCCGGCCAAAGCTATTCCGGCTCCACCAGTCCAATAGTTTTTCATAAGCGATCTTATCATGACCGATTTCTAAATACAATTGTGGCGTTACATAATCGATCCAGCCTTTTTCCAGCCATAACAAAATATCGGCGTACAAATCATCATAGTTGGTTTGACCGGCCCGGCTGTCGCTTCCTCTGACTGGATCTTTGTCTTTATTTCTCCAGACACTAAACGGGGAGATACCGAAGCGGCATAATTTGTTTTCTTCTTTAATAACGTTACTCAGTTTGCGGATGATCGAATCAACATTGCTTCTTCTCCAGTCATCCTTATTTAATTTACTGCCTGATCGTGCATAAGAAGCAGCATCCGGGAATTCTTTTCCAGGAATACGATAAGGATAGAAATAGTCGTCCATGTGAATGGCATCCACATCGTATCGCTTTACGATATCACGGATCACATCTACCACAAAGTCCTGTGCTGCTTTATTAGCCGGATCAAAATATTTTTTATCACCGTAGGTAAGGAACCATTCCGGGTGAATCCTTGAGATATGATTAGCGGCAATGGAAGAAGAACGGATATTAAAGACAGCCCGATAGGGATTACACCAGGCATGAAATTCCATCCCTCTTTTATGTGCTTCTTCGATCATGAATTGCAGGGGATCATAATAAGGTGAAGGTGGTTTACCCTGTGTGCCGGTGAGCCACTGGCTCCAGGGTTCATATTGTGAAGGATAAAAAGCATCCCCCGAAGGGCGCACCTGCACCACTACTGCATTCATGCCATTACGCTGGTGCATATCCAGTATGCGGATGAATTCTGCTTTCTGGTTTTCAGTATTGGTATTTCCATACGAAGGCCAGTCGATGTTATCGACAGTGGCGATCCAGACAGCCCGGAATTCATACTTGGGCTGGGCATTCGACAATAAAAATGTAAAAAAGGAAATAAAAAGTAATACAACAGAACGTACCATGTTTTCAGTTTCGGATAAATGATAATAGACTTACAATCAGTAAGACGAACATTTAACCGTAAAAGTACGTCATTCGCTGTTACGTATCTTGTCCAGCAAGTCGCTAAGTGTGGTGGCTTCTTTTTCTGTGAGGTTGCGTAATACACCGTCTATCTCATCCTGTTTGGCATCCAGCCGCTCCAGGAGCTTCTTTCCTTTGTCAGTAATGATAACATCCACGAGGCGACGGTCAGCTTTGCAGGTGATTTTTTTAACAAGACCTTTAGCAATCAGCCGGTCAACAATGCGGCTGGTATCACTCATTTTCTCCAGCATCCGCTCTCTTATTTGCAAAGTGGATAGTGGCTGGGGAAAGCTGCCCCTCAGTATGCGGAGAATATTAAACTGCTGGGAAGTGATGTCTTCCTCGTCAAAAATGCACTTTGTTTTATCTTTCATCCAGCCCAATGTGTAAATGAGGTTGATGCCAGCCTTTTGGTACACATTCCTGAATTTGGCCTGCTGTATATCCTTATCAATACCCATATGGAATGAATTTACTTGGACGACGTTACTGCTATTCATACTAAAAAATGCTCACGTTTAAAAGCTTCGTCGTGTGTGGTAAAAGTAAAAAGTTTCGGGCTAAGCTGCGTGCCCGGCCCAAAACTTTCTGGATGAACTGAGAACTCAGCGTTCTTAACTGTTATAATAGAACTTCTCTTCAACGATCTTCCCGTTTTTCCAGCGCTGAACAGCCAGCTGCCGGTAGGTACGAACGCCATAATCCTTGTGTGTATAATCGAACCACCATTCTGTTACAGCCAGGTCATCGCTTACCAGGGTGTTGAGGATCTTGGCACCCCTGAATTCTGTAAGGCCACCCACAAAAGCCTCTTCATGCTGGCGGTTTACATCTTTTCCTACACGGGCGGGATAGTCATTGTCCTGCATGACTACTGTGTCATCATAAAATTTTTCAAAAGCGTCAAGGATCTTTCCTTCGAGTACCATCTGGTTGAGCTGGTCAACCTGTGTTCTTAAATCAGACATTGTATAAAGTTTTAGTGTTTGAATGGATACGGGTACAAAGTTAATGTTGCAACATTGATTATTCCAAATTTAATTTTACGGAATGGGTTCAATTCACCATTTCTTAACAAAAGGCGGGCAGCATCCGGGCGGGGAATCCCCTCTTTGTGGTATTGGTAAGTATTGTAAAAAAAAGAAGCTTTGTATTGTCAACCATTAACCTGAAACCTTCCACCATGCGAGTAGTAACCGAATCAATCAGAAGTTTCTTCGAAGGATTTGCCTCCTTTTACACCTTGATCTATGATGAGATGAAAAGCTGGTGATCAGTAATGACCAGTTTCTTTCTTTAGTGCTGCTGCCAGTTTGAACATGGCAAAGAGATGGTGCGCCTCATGCAGCAGGAAAAAATTCAACCATTGCACCAGGTTCATTTCACCAAATGCCGGATGAATTCCTTTTTTGTCAAGATCGGCTTCTTTAAAAGAAAGAATTTCGGCGGCCATTTCTTTCCGGGTCGTTAAAAGGTCTTGTATGATTTCCCGGGATGATTTATGGCAATTATCATGAAACACAGGATCGGCATCGGCAGTATAGCGTTGAAAAGAGGGCTTATCTGATTCTAATATCTCCTTCACCCGCAGAATGAAAATATGCTGATAGGTTTGAAGATGTACGATCGTTTCAAAGATGGACCATTTACCGGCTATAATGTGTCTCCTGATCTGTTCATCGGTGAGTCCATCAATAATATCCACTAATGATTTATGCTGGTATTGCAGGCGGGTTGAAACAGAGGATGGCATTTGCATAATCGTACAATTTAATGATCAGTCGTTGCTCCATACTTTTGTTCCTTCGGAGCAGTTGGCGCATATATCGATATTTTTTCTTCCTTTTAAAAGGGCTGTTCTGAATTTTGTGTACTCCCCGTTTTTCCAGATCTCCCTGAAGGGCTTTTGTTTCAGATCACCCAACTGGTGCTGTGCATCTTTATCAAAACAACAGGGGGCCACTAATCCATCCCAGGTAATAACAGGATCATGCCAGAGCCGCCAGCAATGGTTGGCTAATTTTCCTTTGAACTCGAACCCTGTTTCCGTTTTCCGGTAACGGCTGAATTTATCAATAGTTGGGATCAGCCGGTTCGGGTCTTTTTCATAATCGTACACCTGTGCTGTTTTGAACCAAACATCATCCACTCCAACCTCGGCCGCCAGTTTTTTTACATCCTCGATTTGGTGCTCATTCGGTTTTACCACTAAAAACTGGAAAACAACAAAAGGCTTCTTACTGTTCATTTGTTTTTTCCACTTCACAATATTCTTAGCTCCTTCAATGACTTTTTTTAGTTGCCCGCCTACCCGGTATTGCTCATATACATCCTGCGTGGTGCCATCTATTGAAATGATCAACCGGTCCAACCCGCTTTCGATCGTCCTTTTTGCATTGGCATCGGTCAGGTAATGGGCATTGGTGGACGTAGCAGTATAGATATTTTTTTGTGCAGCATATTGTACCATATCGAGAAAATCAGGGTTCAGGTAGGGCTCACCCTGGAAATAAAATACGAGGTACAACAGCTCTTTATGCAACTGATCGATCGTTTCACTGAAAAAATCTCTTTTAAGCATACCGGTGGGCCGGGTAAAAGCTCTTAACCCGCTGGGGCATTCCGGGCAGCGGAGGTTGCAGGAAGTAGTTGGTTCGAAGGAAATGGAAACAGGATAACCCCACTGCACGGGTCTTTTGGTCCATTTGCTGATGTAGTAACTGCTCAGCACTTTTACTCCATTCCAGGCCCGGCGGGCGGTGAGTTTGGAAAAAAGGTTTAATGTATCATTTCTGTTTAATCCCGGCATCAGGGTGTAAAGTTAAGTTGGTATCTTCAAAACGTTAATGTATGAACTACGTAATTCCTGCATACCGTATTTTTCCGCTGGGCGATACTGCTCTGGTAATCGATTACGGGAACCTTATTGATGAAGCTATCAACAAAGAAGTGATAGCGAGGTTTGCGCAATTGAAAAATGCAAATGTACCCGGTATCATTGAAGTGGTTCCGGCGTATAGTTCACTGGCTATTTATTATCAACCACAGGAGGTATTGAAGAAACGAACTATAGAGATCACTGTGTATGAGTGGATGAAAGACCAGGTGAAGCAACTACTGGCACAACCCGTGATCAATAATGACTCAACAGAGAAGCTTTTGACCATACCTGTATGTTATGAAGATGAATTTGCGCCAGATATCAGAGCCCTGTCAGCAGCGAAAAACATCAGCGTTGAGGAAATCATTCAACTGCATACTGCTACAACTTATCGTGTTTATATGCTGGGGTTCCTGCCGGGATTTAGTTATATGGGCCAGGTAGATGAAAAAATTTCGATAGCAAGAAAACCGCAGCCCGTGAATGTAGCGGCAGGCAGTGTGGGTATTGCCGGAGGACAAACCGGCATTTATCCATTAGCATCACCGGGCGGTTGGCAGATCATTGGCAGAACACCGTTGAAACTATTTGATGTAAAAAACGAAGAACCCGCTTTATTCAAAGCAGGGGATAAAGTACAATTCATTTCAATTTCTAAAAATGAATTTGCGAATTATTAAAGCAGGCATATTGGATACCGTACAGGATACCGGCCGTTATGGCTGGCAGGACCTTGGTGTCAACCCGGGAGGAGCTATGGATAAATTTGCTGCCAGGGTAGCCAATATACTGGTCGGTAATGATACAAACGAAGCCGTGATCGAATTACATTTTCCGGCCGCTGCCTTTTTCTTTGAACTGCCTGCGCTGATCGCAATTAGCGGTGCTGATTTTATAGCCAGTGTAAATGGTGAAGAAGTGCCGGTGAACCAACCCATTCTATTAAGCAAGTTCAGTATACTACAGTTTCATGGTATAAAAGATGGAGCCAGGGCTTACCTGGCTGTGCATGGAGGACTGGATGTTCAGCAATGGCTGAACAGTTACAGCACTCATCTCAAAGCTACTGCTGGCGGATATCATGGAAGGTCCCTGCAAAAGGATGACGAGATTTTGCTGAAATCAACGAAAGATCTTTGTCCGTTGATCGGCCAGAAAGAATTCCAGGTGTTACCATGGAAAGCCGATGATAACTGGAGAGAATGGAAGGAGAAGGATATGCTGATCCTGCCGGGAAATGAATGGGACAGGCTGACGGATATTTCAAAAGAGAAATTTTTACAGCATCCTTTTTATATCACAACCCAGTCTGACCGCATGGGTTACCGTTTACAAAGTGATTCCTTGTTAAGTGTGGTGCAGGATGAGGTCATTTCCTCGCCGGTCAATTTTGGTACGGTGCAATTATTACCTGACGGCCAGCTGATCGTATTGATGGCGGATCACCAGACAGCCGGTGGTTACCCGAGAGTAGCACATGTGATCACAGCCTGTCATTCCCGGCTGGCACAACTAAAACCCGGGGAAGCTATTCGTTTCAGGGTTACCAGTATTGCAACTGCTGAAGCGTTATTGTTACAACAGGAACAACATTTATTGCAACTGCAAAATGCCTGTCAATTTAAACTCGAACAACTACTGCATGCGTATTGATATCAATTGTGACCTGGGCGAAGGAATGGGTAATGACAAAGAGATCATACCCTTCATTACATCGGCTAATATTGCCTGTGGGTATCATGCCGGGGATACGGATACGATGTGGGCAACAATTGAATATTGCATAGCGAACAAGGTGGCTATCGGTGCTCACCCTTCATTCTTAGACAGGGCCAATTTTGGCCGGACAGAACTACAATTAGCTCCTGATGAAATTTATGAACTGGTCATCCAGCAGCTGATCATTATTGATGAACTGCTTTCATCTTTTGAAACACAACTACTGCATGTTAAACCGCATGGGGCTTTGTATAATCTCTCTGCCAAAAATGCTGACACGGCACATACTATTGCAAAGGCGGTTAAGAATTACAATAGTAACCTGGTCCTGGTTGGCCTGAGCGGTAGCCATTCAATCAGTGAAGCAAAGAAACTGGGTTTACAAACTGCCAGTGAAGTATTTGCCGACCGTACCTACCAGGATGATGGATCGCTTACTCCCCGGACAGCCGGTAATGCTTTGATAACTGATATGGATCAAATGACCGCACAGGTTTTACAAATAGTAAATGAAGGAA
>CALRSN020000018.1:0-13437 GCA_943370865.1 Bordetella parapertussis | reverse complement strand
GTTCACCGGTTTAGTGATCTGCGATCCTTTGTACAAAACTAGACCGGGTGCCAGCAACGAATCTGTTGCAGCCGTGTAAGTGGCATTCGCCACATAGTCATTAGCTCTCTGTACAAATACGTTGGCAAAAAGACTTTGTCCCTTTTGGGTATTGGTATACGTGTAACGGCCCGATAATATATGCGTGTATTGCTGGTCCAGTCCGGGGTTACCAGTGCTCATTCGTAACTGGTTGCTGTTATCAATCACATTCTGTAATTGATTGACCGATGGTGCATTGACAGAGCCACGGTAGAATAAACGGATATTACTGCGGGCTGATAGTTTCCTGCGAAACTGGATATTGGACAGGATATTAGAAAAACTCCTGTCTACGGCTGCCATCTCCGGGAATACCTGGTCACTTTTCAGGGATGAATTTTGATAACTCACACCAACAGAAAATTGATTATCCCTGTCGCCGATGCGGTAAGTGATACCCCCGTTCTGTGTATTATACGTATTATCGAATTTATTAGACAGTGTAGTATCGAATATGGAATATTTACCGCCCACTTCATCAAACTGGTAGGTTACTTTATCTGCTTTATTCGTAGTAAATGATGGATTGAAGTTGAATTGTAACTGTCCTTTTTTACCAACCGGTTCCGTATAAACAATATTGGTGGAGATCGTCCGGCCATTGGTCTGGTTATCGGAATATTGTTGCAGTGAGTCATTCACATTATTGCTGTTATAGTACCTGTTAACTGACTCAACATAGGTTTCACCCGATCTTTTATTAAAACTGGTATTCAGGTTCAGCGAGATCGTTCTTCCTCTTTTTGCAAAAGCATGCCGATACAAAATATTATTGTTGAAATTATATCCTGAATTCAGTGTATTCGTCCTGCTGTTTGATTCGCTTTGAAGGCCTGTCAGCAGATCGTAATAACTGGCACTGCTGATAGCACTCCGGTTATCATTTTTCTGGAAACTGATATTGGGCGTTATGATGATCGTATTCGATGAATCGATCTTGTACTCCATCCGGAAATTGATCCGGTGATTATAATTACTGACTTTGGTAAGGGAAGTATCATCTAGGAATAAAGTAGAGTCTGCTTTTACAAATGATTGTGTACCGGAGAACCTGTTATTATCAGTATTGCTGTTATTGAAGAAATAACTTCCGCTTACATCGATCTTTGAACCCCATTTATCCGAATAATTGATACCGATCGCATTGGTCTTGCTAATACCGCTTTGCTGGCCTACCACGAAATTATCACTGCCGCCTCCAAAATTTCCACCACCACGATTACCACCACCGCCCCGGTTACCGCCGCCCTGGTTGCCACGATTACCTCCGCTACTGCTGCTGGTAAGCCCCAACAGGTCCTGTGAACCAAAATTTTGCTGGTTAATATTGTTGGTCAGGCCGACTAATGAAATACGGCGGTTGTTTTTAAAGAAACTCATATTGCCACCCGCCTGGTAACGGCTATCGGTACCCACTCCGGCATACACACGGCCAAACTGCCCGTTACGCATTCCTGATTTGGTGACAATGTTAAGTGCCCTTTGTGAATTGCCATCATCTACACCCGTGAGTTGTGCCTGGTCACTCAACCTGTCAAACACCTGTATCTTATCCACTACTTCGGAGGGAAGATTTCTTAAAGCAGCTGAAGCATCATCCCCAAAAAAATCACGGCCATCAATGGTCACTTTTCTTACCTTTTCGCCTTGTGCGGTGACTGTTCCATCTTTATCGACCGTAATACCCGGCATTTTCTTTACCAGGTCTTCCACTGTTGCATCCGGGTTTACTTTGAACTGGTTCGCATTGTATTGCGTGGTATCTCCTTTTTGCTGTGCGGGTGGCACTTTTGATATAACGGTTACTCCGCCGATCTCCCTGGTTGACTTAGGAACAAACAAAGAACCGAGGTCAACATTGGGAATTGAATCGGTAACATCAGCGAATTGTTTGAAATTCTCATAGCCGATAAAACTTATTTGTAAAGTATAAGAGCCCCTGGAAACATTATTAAAAAGAAAATCGCCTTTACTGTCTGAAATCACATTATAGCGGCTCATGGAATCTTTGACGGACTGCAGCTGCAGTGTGGCCCCGGCCAGGGGCTTATTGTCCACGAGATCCAGTAATTTTCCTTTAATACTTTGAGCCTGAACTATTCCCGAGAATACTATCAGCAGCCACAGCACCAGAACTTTCCGCATAAGATTTATAATTACAGTTATTGGACGTCTATAAGTAAGCAAACCTTCGTAACCACCACAGTTAATGGGCTTAACGACATTTTAGAGAGAAGGTTTACTATAATGTCCTCATTTCCCGGAACTAAAGTATCTTGCAGCTCCTTAATAATTATTAAAACGTATATGGAGTACAGTAAACTTGTTGCCGTTACCGGGTTGCCCGGTTTGTTTGAGCTGATCAATAGTAAAAATGACGGGGCCATCGTTCGCTCCCTGGAAGACCAAAGCACCCGTTTTGTGTCAAATCGTATTCACCAGTTCTCGCAACTGGAAAGCATAGAGGTGTATACCGTTCGTGATAACGTGAACCTGGTAGATGTTTTTAATGCGATGGATAAAGCTGGCATTGCCTTACCGGATGATAAAGATGCAGCAGCTGTAAAAAAATATTTCGAGAAAGCATTTCCTGATATGGATTTCGAAAGAGTCTATAACAGCGATATGAAGAAAATGGTGAAGTGGTTTGCTGTTTTGAAAAAGAATAATATCGAGATCAAACTGACAGAGTTCCCGGAAGAAGAGGTGGAGGAAGTGAAAGAAGAAGTAGTTGTTGTAGAAGAAAAAAAGCCGGCGAAGAAAGCAGCGAAGAAAAAAGAAGTAACGGAAGAAGTTGCTGAAGAAAAGCCTGCTAAAAAGAAGGCTGCTAAAGCTGATGCAGAAGAAGCCCCCAAGAAAAAAGCAGCTCCTAAAAAGAAATAAGCAAACTTATTTTAATAACCAAGCTACCGGCTCCGGGCATTTGCCCGTGTTTGTAGCTTGTTCTTTTTTATTATCATGATCATGAATACTGCCGCAGTGATACAAAAATTACCCCGTCATTTTTTACCCGCTGACTTTGTGGTAAAAGATTGGACTACCCTGGAACCCTACTTTAAAAATCTCGATGAACGGGTTATCAGTTCTTCAGCTGGCCTGGAACAATGGTTGAAGGATGCCAGCGAGCTGGAAGCTGTGATCAGCGAGGATGCTTGCTGGAGACAGATCCGCATGACCTGCGATACAGAAAATAAAGAACTCGAAGAATCCTTCACGTTCTTTATGATGGAGATACAACCAAAGGTCCAGCCCTGGTCAGATAAACTGAATAAAAAACTACTGGATTGCCCTTTTACCAAAGAGCTCGATCAGAAAAAATATTTTACCTACCTGCGGAATGTAAAAAAGAACATCGACCTGTTCCGGGAAGCCAATATCCCTATCCAGGCTGATCTGAATGTGATGCAACAGCAGTTTGGTGTGATTGCGGGTAAGATGACCGTACAGGTAAATGGCCAGGAGTATACCCTGCAACAAGCCGCCAAGTTTTTAGAAGACCCCAACAGGAAGTTGAGAGAGGAAGTGTATCGTAAGATCAATGACCGGAGAATAGAAGACAAAAAGCAGTTGAATGACCTGTATACAAACCTGCTGATGAAACGTCACCAGGTGGCATTGAATACTGGCTTTACCAATTACCGGGATTTTCGTTTTGCTGAACTGGGCCGCTTTGATTACAGCAAAGAAGATTGTTACCAGTTTCATGAGGCAGTCAAACTGCATGTAATGCCCTTGGTGAACCAGATCTATGAAGCAAAAAAGAAAAAACTGGGTCTTGATAGCTTGCGACCCTGGGATGTGGAAGCAGAACCAGCCGGTATACAACCACTCCGTCCATTTAAAACTGGTGAAGAGCTCACCGAAAAAACCATTGCATGCTTCACGAAACTGCGCCCCTTTTTTGCAGAGTGTTTGCAACAAATGAAAGCCATGGGTCACCTGGACCTGGAAAGCAGGAAAGGAAAAGCACCGGGCGGATATAATTGCCCGTTGGCGGAAAGCGGTGCCCCTTTCATTTTTATGAACGCAGCCGGGCAACTGGATGACGTGACGACCATGGTGCATGAAGGTGGTCATGCTATTCATTCTTTTTTATCGCATGACCTTGAACTGAATGGCTTCAAAGAATACCCCACCGAAATAGCAGAAGTGGCCAGTATGAGTATGGAACTCTTCAGCATGGACCACTGGGAAGTCTTTTTTGACAGTGAGGAAGAGTTGCTAAGAGCCAAAGAACAACAACTGGAAAGAGTGATCACTATTTTTCCCTGGATCGCCACGATTGATAAATTCCAGCATTGGGTATTTGAAAACCCCGGGCACACAGAGGAAGAAAGAGCTGCAAAGTGGGTAACTATACTGGATGAATTTTCTTCACCGGTGATTGATTTTTCAGGTCTGGAAGAATACCGTCGTTATGGCTGGCAACGGCAACTGCATTTATTTGAGGTGCCTTTTTATTACATTGAATATGGTATAGCTCAACTGGGAGCTATTGGTCTCTGGATGCAATTCAAGAAAAGCCCCGATGCTGCTGTGGAGAATTATATCAAAGCATTGGACCTGGGCGGCACCCGGACACTCCCTGAGTTATTCGAGGCGGCCGGTCTCCGTTTTGACTTTTCTCCGTCACATATCCGTGAATTAATGGGGTTTGTACAGCAGGAAATGCTTGCTTTAGCAAAATCTTAGTGAAAATACCCAGAAAGTGGTATGGTTGAAATTTCAGAAATTGAAAACGAGACACTATTTTTGATTCAGCAAATGAGATACTAACAACCGAATTATAAAATAGCTACTAATCAGAGCCTTAACCTTAAGTCCCGATGTTTCTACACCGGGGCTTATTTTTTACACAAACGTTTATTTACAATTCTTACAAATTCCTTCTGCCACTACTTCTATATGCGTCGACGTATATCCCTTGGGCAATTTTAATTCCGGGGTAACAACATCATCCAGGCAATAGGTGATATGACATTTGGTACATACAAAATGAACATGATGATCATGATGGTGCCCTTCTTTACAATCATCTTTACACAAAGCGTAACGAATAGAATTATCAGCCGTGGGTATCGTATGAATGATCCCTTTCTCAACAAATGTCTGCAGCGTCCTGTAGACAGTAACCCGGTCAAATTTTTCCCCGGCTCTTTTTTCAATATCACCATGAGCCAGGGCACCGGGTTGCTCCAGGAAAAGGCCCAGTATCTTTTCCCGGCTTCCGGTGATACTCAGGCTATTGTTTTTCAATATTTCTTTTACATCCTTTGCCATAAAAAGTTTTTTACTTTTTAAGTTGTCTTCTGATCTGTCTTATCAAGGCTTCCACTTCACTATCCTTCAGTCCATCATATATTTTTTTCACTTTGCCTTGTTTATTAACTAATGCCCAGAATTGGGTATGTAAAAAATCATCCGCAACCGTCTTCAGGTTATTCACCGGGTCATCTATGGTATAACTGACCCTTGCCATATTATATAAACTGTCTTTCCGGCCTGTCAGGAAGATCCATTGATTAGTGTTGACCTTCATCGAATCCGCATATTTTTTTAATACCGGTACAGAATCAACTTCCGGCATGCAGGTATGCGAAAGGATCAGGAAGTCTTTTTCGTCTTTGAATGCATCATATACTTTTCGCATATTACTGTTCATCTTCGGACAGATACCTTTACAGGTGGTAAAAAAATACTCTGCCACATACACCTTCCCTTCCACATCTTTATTGGTCACCATCTTGCCATCCTGGTTCAAAAAAGCGAAAGGCATTACATCGGAAATGGTATCATTCCGGCTGATCCACGGACTTATCACCAGGTAAAAAATAATGATCAATCCCACAAAAAACGCTGTATAAAGGCCCTGCTTTTTAGTCATAACAATAGAATGAGCTGCAAAGTTAACGAGCCTTCAATGATTTTACCGGTATCAAAAAGAGTTGCTCAAAGATTTTGCAACTATGTTGCTTTTTGTTACTTTTGCCCTCTTCATGAAATTAAAGATCAACTGGGATGCATTGGGTATTGGGGCCTCGCTGGCTTGTGCCATTCACTGCGCCTTACTGCCCCTTTTCATGACGAGTCTTCCTTTATTTGGTTTCAATATCATTGACAATTTTGTCTTTGAAGCCGGGATGATCGCCCTTGCTTTCCTCATCGGGACCTATGCTCTCTTTCACGGTTTCCGGAAACATCATCATAGCTGGTTACCCTTTTCATTATTCATCGCCGGTTTTGCCTGCCTGGTACTGAAACAGTTCTTTATCCACTATGCCACCTGGTTACTGATCCCCGCTGTTGTTTTTATTGTTGCCGCCCACCTGATCAACTACCGCTCCTGCCGCATTCATGATCATGCCCATGCGGATGATTGCAATCACTGATCCTTTTCTTTTGCTAACTTGACCATTAAATTGATTGTATGAAATCGACTTTTCTTTCTATCCTGTTGGCCGTTACGCTTGTTAGTACTGCGCAATCAAAAGATGAAAAGACAATACGGAATTTATTGGCTGAACAAACAGCTGCCTGGAACCGCGGCGATATTGAAAGTTTTATGAAAGGCTATTGGGAGAATGATTCATTGATGTTTATTGGTAAAAGCGGCGTCACATATGGCTGGACCAATACACTGAATAACTATAAAAAAGGGTATCCTGATACAGCGGCTATGGGCCAACTCGCTTTCACCCTGATCAAAGTGGAAAAAATTTCCCGGAAATATTTCCAGGTAGTGGGGAAATGGTTTCTAAAAAGGAGCATTGGCGATGTAGGTGGTCATTACACGTTATTACTCCGAAAAATAAACCGTAAATGGGTGATCGTAGCTGATCATAGCAGTTAACCAGCCTGTTGTAATTCTCTTTGCTGTAGTTTCTCAAAAACAAAATGAGATATTACCAATCCTATCGAAGAGAAAATGATATCATTATAGTCAAACGTTCTTCCAAAAAAAGGTATCCGCTGCAGGTACTCATTCACAATCAGCATCCCGAATCCCATCAGGCAAACCAGCCGCAGGTCATAGGATGATTGAATCCTGAAAATTCTCGCTACCAAAAAATTTCTTCCACTGAAGAACCAATAAGCGCCAAAAGGAATCAGGAATGAACCCAGCAGGTTAGGGGCAATACCAAGAAAAAACTTTCCTTCATCCCACAGGTGCAGGGGACGGATGAGAAACTTAATGGCCCAGATGATCAAAGCGCCAACGATTACAAAGGTCCGGCTCGTTTGTTTCAGGTACATGCTGATTGATAATAAGTTCCTAAAATACAGATTTTTGGCCTTGACATTATCCGTACTGAAAGGTATTTTATGTTCTACGAAACAGGAAGTTAAAAGTTACTTATTCCAGGTACGATAGAGATAAACCACAAGCCAGGCAAAGCTGCCTGTTAAAACAATGTAGAAAATAATAGTGTAGATAACGGGTTTCCCATTACTAAACGCCAGTCCGAAATACAAGCCGGTTGTAGCCATGATCATCAGCCACAAAAGGGTTATTGAGATGGAGTTCATGATCTTCTTAAAAAAACTCTTGATTTCCGGATCCCAGCCTTGTTCCATGCGGTCAGTTTTAGTAAAAAAACAAGTTACAGTAATTCAACAAGGCCGCCGGGGTAAAGTTCTATTTGATCAGCAGATTTCTAAACTCCACCGAGTCTCCGCTAAAAACATTGAAGTCAACCTTGGAAGTAATACCATTTACATTGCCTGCATCATTATGCTGCCAGAAAGCCCAGCCCCGGTTGATGCGGGGTTGCTGTTCCTGGTAATAGTGTGCCACCCATAACGGGTAACTGTCAAAATCACTGCCGAGATTTCGTTTGTAAAAATCCACGTTGGTATAAATGACGGGCTTAACGCCATAATAATTTTCTACTACGGTCAGCCATTCAATCAATTCCTTTTTGAGTTGTGTCGGGGACGTTCCGTTGAGTTGCTCAATATCCAGTACCGGGGGCAGGTCGCCGGGTTCCAGCTCCACTTTATCAATAAAATTCTCCGCCTGCAGCTTTCCATCTTTCGACGGAATAAAAAAATGGTAGGCTCCCCGGATAATGCCGTTAGCCCTGGCTTTTTTCCAATTCCTTCTGAATTGCGGGTCGGTATTTCCAATTCCTTCGGTTGCTTTGATGAATGCAAACCCCAGTTGAATATCCTCCACGTTCATTGCCTTCACTTCTTCCCAGGCGATCATGTGCTGGTAACGGGAAACGTCAATGCCATGAATGGCATAAGTGGTAGGAATAGCAATCCCGAATTCAGGATAGCGGGTAAATTTTGCTTTACGATAGCTCAACCATTGGAAAAACATCCAGGACCCTGCTGCCATACCACATAAAACGAGCAGGACCAATATGAACCGGGTAAGTTTCTTCTTCTGGCGGGCAGTCATGAAAGGGGCTTGCAGCTATTTTTATTATTGGCAACAAATATAAACAGCTGCCAACTGGAAAACTGTTAATTCATAATAATTAAAGCTGCTATTTTATTCTATCACATCTTGTAATAACAAAGCCGTACAGGCATTGGCTAATAAAAAACGTTCCTCTGCAGTAGTCTTTCCTAAAAAAACCATTCCCCTGTTGATAAATGAAACAGCCGCCACAGATCTTCCTTGTGCATCGCGGAATTCAAAACCAATAGAGCCAGCCAGTATGTTGCCCGGCTTCCCTTTTATTTCCATTTTTGTTACCGGAACGATTGAATAATACTCCGTCCTGCTTTTGGCCAGGTAGCCGACATATTCTTTAGGCCTGGCTTGTGAAAGCTGGTTATCGATCACCATTTCCCAGGGACGGGTATCTTTCTCTGATGTGAATATTTGCACATAATAATTACTGGAAGAAGCGCTTCCTATACCCAGGATATCCAACCCGATATTCAACAGGCTGTTGGGATTCTTGCCGATCTCCAGTGTTTTAGCATTGAATTTTGAAACGCAGTACACTTCTGAAAGGTTCTTCGTATCAGCCAGGTTAAAGCGGATTGTTTGCTTCCGGTTGATGTATTCGGTCGAAATGATATTGACCCATTCCTGTTGTGCGGTTCCTCCATAACCAATTCCATTACGGTAGGAACTGCCCTTTGTCCAGGAACGCTTGATCTGTGTAGTGGCATATTCGCCAAAACTCATTTTTTGTTTGATGCGGGTCCCGTCTTTTCCTTTGACGATATATTCATCATGATTTGTTTTCAGCTCATCGCTGACAACCATTTTACCGGGTGCACAACTGTTGACCAAAATTGTTACGGTCATAACGATGCAGAAGAATCTTTTCATAAACTGTTTTACTTATGACAACAAAGATGCGGCTTGATCCTGTTAAGATCTCTTAACAATGCCGTCATTCATCATATTGCTGACATGAATTGTGTAAAACCGGCGACAAAACGACCAACCGGATCAATTGGGTGACCAATTCATTTTATCTGCTGTTTGGGTTTGTCTGGCCTGCCTAAGCTGTAGTTTATCCAAAACCGAAATTTCTCTTTCTGCTGCATACTAGTTTTAGCACATACAATTTAATAACAGCTAAACTTTTAACTATGAAGCAGTATTTCAAAACAATGATGGCAGCCGCAGTGCTGAGTTTCATTTCATTTTCCACTTTCGCCCAGGAAGAACAGCCTGTTACCCCCAAATGGGTGTCTGAGAAAGGCTACTGGGTCATCGAAAGTAATATCAAAGATCCCCTCAATCATCTTATCCGGTTTTATAATAACGATAATGTATTACTATACAAAGAAGTCATTACCGGCGTTAAACTGAATCCTGAAAAAAGAGCAGTCAGGATGAAGCTCAAAAAAGTGCTGGAAGCATCTGTTGTTGCCTGGGAGCAGAAAAAAGTAGCGGAAGAGAATAAAAATTACGTTGCAGCAATCCTGAAATAAGCATAAGGATCAGTTTTCAAAGCCACCCTGCAGCAATTTGGCTGCGGGGTTCTTTCGCTAAAAACCGTTTGTCGCCTAAAAATGACCGTATGACGATATTACAAAACCACCGTATACAAAGGGAGCCCGGGCTTCGTAATTTTATAACCGTTCACATGCAGCAGTATCCCTTCATATTCTCCGATGAAAGAAAATATCGCATCAGGCGCCACCTTTATTTCTGGCTGTTCTGGTGGGTTTTTTTCAGCTTACTGTATGCCTATACCGCCGGGCTGAACTTGTTGCCCGATTCACGCCGGTTGCCCGTATCCACAGTCAACTCGATCTTTTTCATGGCACCACATATGTTTTTGTCCTATTCACTGATGTACTTCGTGGTTCCGCAGTTCATACTTAAAGGGAAATACAAATCGGGTGCCGCCCTTGTACTCCTGCTTTTTTTTGTTACTGCTTGCTTCTCCGCTGTTGTGGGAATGTATATTCTTCCCGGTGTCAGGGCCTGGCTTTTTCCTTATAACACTTCACACCCGGACAATGCCACTTTTTTCCTTTCCTTGCTTGGCGGGTTGCGGGGTGCCATCACTATCGGTGGACTGGCTGCATCCATTAAACTGATGAAATACTGGTATGTAAAAGAACAGCGCAACCTGCAATTACAAAAAGAGAATGTAGAGTCCCAGTTACAACTACTCAAAGCGCAGGTGCACCCGCATTTTTTATTCAATACTTTAAATAATATCTATTCGTACACACAGAACACCGCCCCGGTAGCCGCTAACATGGTAACAGGGTTATCGGACCTGTTGCGTTTCATGCTCTATGAATGCAACCAGCCGCTGGTTCCCTTATCAAAAGAGATAAAAATGATACAGGATTACATCAACCTGGAAAAGATACGGTATGGTAACAGGCTGGAATTGCATCTTGATCTGCCTGAAGACACAAAGGATATTCATATCGCACCATTACTGCTGCTACCTTTAGTTGAAAATTGTTTTAAACATGGCACCAGTAATATGCTGGAGCAGCCCTGGATCAATTTACAGGTTAGCCTCCGGGGAACACAGATGCAGATGAAACTGATGAACGGAAAAACAAATCAGGCATCAACAGAAACAACCAGCACCGGAATTGGGATAAAAAATGTAGAAAAAAGGTTAGCCTTGCTGTATCCCGGCAAACATGAATTGAATATCCTGAATGAAGAAGATGTCTTTATCATTAACCTGAAAGTGGAACTGGACTATCAAAAAAATATTTCCCCCATAAATACAACTAAACAGGAAATGATGCATGCCTGATACAACGATCATAAAATGCCTGGTAGTTGATGATGAACCTCCTGCAAGGGAGATCATCCGCCGCTACATTGAAGAAATGCCCACCCTGGAGCTGGTGGCAGAATGCGCCAACGCCATCCAGGCTTTTACTGTTCTTCAACAGCAACCTGTTGATCTTATGTTTTTAGATATCCGGATGCCACAGTTAAATGGGAATGATTTTTTGAAAACACTGAAAAATCCGCCAAAAGTAATTTTCACCACCGCTTATACCGAATATGCATTAGAAGGATATGAATTGGATGTGGTAGATTACCTGATGAAACCTATCCCTTTTGACCGTTTTCTAAAAGCAGTGAATAAAGCATTTCAACATACGGCTGCAAAACAAGAAGGGTCACAGGTAAATGAAGACAAAAAATCCGAATCTTTTGTGTATTTCCGGGCCGACAGGAAGATGGTGAAAGTAATGCTGCAGGATATTCTTTATATCGAAAGTATGAAGGATTATATAAAAGTAATGACAGCCACAGGTGTCATCATCACCAAACAATCCATCAGTTCGGTGGAAGCTATGTTACCGGAAAAAGACTTTGTAAGGGTACACCGCTCCTATATCGTTTCCCTGCATAAAATAAAAACCTTCACTTCCGAGCTTATTGAAATAGAGAAAGCTGAGATCCCGATTGGAAAATTATACCGCAATGGTGTACTGAAAATGCTTGGATAGTTTTATTCCAATATCCGAAGCTTCGCATAATTCAGCATGATCTTCTTCTCCCCGTTATGCTCAAATTTTACAGTGGCGATTGGGTTATGTGCCGCTCCCTCCATCTTTAATACTTCTCCAAAGCCAAACTTCTGGTGTTCCACCTTCTGTCCAGCCTGCAGAGCAGAAGTATCACTGGCCACAAAATCAGCAGATGGTTTATGCTCAACAACCTTGGCATAAGTTGTTTTAGGCGGTAGGTAAGATGGGGTTTCTTTTTTAGCCGACGGTCTTTCATTAAAGTAGGTTCCGGATTGTTTACTTACGGCTCCCGATTCTCCATCATCTGTCCCTTTCATACGGTTAAAAGCCGAACCTTTACTCCAGTTACTGCCTCCCTGGTTCTTGGATCCGCCGCCGGCAAAACTACGGTCCAGCTGATCCTGCGGCAACTCTTCAATAAAGCGGCTGGCTTCATTCTGTATCAGGGACCCAAAACGATATCTTGTATTGGCATAGGTCAGCCACAA
This sequence comes from Bordetella parapertussis, assembly GCA_943370865.1. Lineage (GTDB taxonomy): Bacteria > Bacteroidota > Bacteroidia > Chitinophagales > Chitinophagaceae > CADEDV01. Next base: position 931 of record CALRSN020000018.1, on the reverse strand, counting down.
ACGGCTCTTGGCCCTTGTAATGGCAACGTAGAATAATCTTCTTTCTTCTTCCAGTTCTTCTCTTGTATTAATACTCATACTACTGGGAAAAAGCATTTCTTCCAGTCCGGCAACAAACACACATTCAAACTCCAACCCTTTAGCAGCATGCACTGTCATCAGTTTTACTACATCTGCATTGGGATCTTTCTCATCCGCATCTGTGAGCAAAGTGATCTGTTGCAAATAGGCAGCTAAACTCTTGTCCCCCACTTCACCATCTTCTTCGTTCATCGGTGTCTCGATCCATTCTTTAATAGAGTTAAGCAACTCCTGTATATTTTCATACCGGGCAACACCTTCCGTGGATTTATCGTTGAACAACTCTTTTACAATGTTGGTTTGCTTACCTACATGAAAAGCCAGTTCATAAGCATTGTTCTTCTCCAGCATGCTTTGAAAACTGCGGATCATCAATACAAAATTCTCGATCGCTTCAAGGGTACCCGCCCTGAAGCCTGCCTGCTGCGCCTGTTCCAATGCTGCCCACATCGGGATATTATTCGTGTTAGCATACAGTACCAGCTTGTCAATGGTTGTCTTACCTATCCCTCTTGCCGGGAAATTGATGATCCGCTTTAATGCTTCCTCATCATTGGGGTTGACCACCATCCGGAGGTAACCGATAAAATCCTTGATCTCCTTGCGCTGGTAGAAACTGATGCCTCCATAAATAATGTAAGCAATACCCATACGGCGCAGGCTTTCCTCAAAAGCCCGGCTTTGTGCATTCGTACGGTACAGGATAGCAAATTCCTTATTGGCATAATGATTCCGGAGTTTTTGTTCCTGTATAGAGTCGGCAACAAATTTTCCTTCCTCATTATCCGTCATGGTACGGATGAGTTTAATCTTTTCACCAGTACTATTATCTGTCCACAGTGATTTTGGT